>NZ_JBXAYG010000005.1:0-98942 GCF_056782155.1 Dellaglioa sp. CoH-55-MRSF-9
ACATTTGATTTGTCGAAAATTTGTTCAGTTTTCAAAGATCTACTTGGTTGCTTTTGACAACTTTTATATCATATCAACCACGTCATGATTTGTCAAGAATTTTTTTGAATAAATATTCATTTCTTCTTGCCGTATCAATCAGCTTTATTAATATACCATCTGGTATACACCCTGTCAATACTTCATTACAGATAAATTTGATTTATTAATTATTACTTTATCAAAAAAGCGACTTAACCTCATCGAATTGATAAGTTTAAGTCGCTTTTTTGATAAAAGCTATTTAATAATGTCTAATCCACCCATGTATGGTTGAAGAACTTCCGGAATAGTTACCGACCCGTCTTCATTCTGATAATTTTCAAGAACTGCTGCTAGCGTACGACCAACTGCCAATCCTGAACCATTCAACGTGTGTACAAACTGTAATTTTCCATCATCATCCCTATATTGGATATGAGCCCTACGAGCCTGAAATGCTTCAGTATTAGAACAACTTGAAATTTCACGATACATATTTTGTGCAGGTAACCAAACCTCTAAATCATGTGTCATTGCTGCTGAGAATCCCATATCTCCCGTTGACAATGTTATCACATGATATGGTAACCCAAGTTTTTCCATAATTCTGCCTGCATCACTTGTCATTTTTTCTAGTTCTGCATATGAATCTTCTGGTTTAGTATATTTCACCATTTCAACTTTATTAAATTGATGCAATCTAATCAATCCACGTGTATCTCTTCCAGCGCTTCCTGCTTCAGATCTGAATGAGGGTGAGAGAGCTGTGAAATATACTGGTAATTTTTCTTCCGGAATAACTTCATCCCTGTAGTAATTAGTTAATGGTACTTCTGCTGTTGGAATTAACGTTAAATTTTCATTTGCGATTTGAAAAACGTCTTCCTTAAACTTCGGAAATTGACCAGTTCCGTACATTGACTCATCATTAACAATATATGGAGGAATAATCTCTGTATAACCATCAATTGCATGTTGATCAAGCATAAAATTGTATAAAGCACGTTCTAAACGAGCTCCCCATCCTTTATAGTATAGGAATCGACTGCCCGACACTTTAGCGCCACGTTCAAAATCTAAAATATCTAAATTTTCACCGATTTCCCAATGTGCTTTCGGCTCAAAATCAAAAGTTCTTGGTGTACCTACTTTTCTTAATTCAATGTTTGAATCTTCATCAGGACCTACTGGAATCGTTTTATTTGGCATATTTGGTAGTCGCGATGCCATATCTGTTACGTCTGCATCTAAAACCTTTAATTCTTCATCAAATGCTTTAATTTCATCTCCGACTTTTTTCATTTCTTCGATTTGAGCATCTGCATTTTCTTTATTTCGTTTTAATTGTGCAATAGCTTGCGATACATCGTTTCTTTTCTTTTTTAAAGTTTCGGTTTGAACAATAATATCCCTACGTTTACGATCCTTTTCAACCATTTCATCAATAATCTCTGGTTTTACCCCACGATTACCCAATTGTTCCTTAACTTCATCGACATTTTGACGAATCATTTTAATATCTAACATATTCTGTTCCTCCTTTTTTTGTATAAAAAAAGCCCACTCATCCACTAATTGGGACGAAAGGCTCATTTTCGCGGTACCACCCAAGTTCGACAAATAATCATTTGTCACACTCAAATAGATAACGGTCTCCCGTGTGGCATTACCCACCCACTTATTCACGCCGGATTTTCAGCTTCGTAATTTCCACCACCATTACGTCTCTTAAATGCCTACTTATAACGTTTTCCGTGTTTATTTATTACTTTAATAATAAGCGTTGTTTTATTAAATTGCAAGTTTAATTCTTACCCGCTTTATTAAGCAAATCGATATACTCTTCTAACGAAAGATGATGCTTAACTATATATTTCGCGTTACTTTTACCAACATAGCGGAAATGCCATGTTTCATAATCAATTTTAGTCGATTTTTCTTTATCTTTCGGGAATCTCAATATAAATCCATAATTTACCGCATGGTTGATTAACCATTTTTGACCCTTATCTGTTTCACTACTATTATCTAAATCATTATGTTTGGCATACCAATTTGATGACATCATATCGACTGCTAGTCCGGTGTGATGTTCGCTTGATCCTGGTTCTGCCACATACTCTTTTGTTAATTGTTTAGCCTGAGCAACTGACTTTCCCGAATTTTCATAGCTTTTAATTGAGTCTGCATAGACCTCTTTTTGGTAGCTAATTGATCGATAACCAGATACCAGTGACGCCTTATACCCGGCCTTATTTGCTGCTGATACAAAATCATTCAAAGCACTCTCAATTTTTGAATTTACAATAACATTTCCATCTATTTTCTGTTTAAAATCCAGTTCTTGCTTGAGTTTATGCTCTGAATTAACTAATATTAAATTCCAATCATTTGCCTTTACACCTTTAGGTAGCTCACTTTTTTGTGTGACTTTTACCGTTTTATGGCTAGGTGTCGTATTCGCTTTCTTACCGCATGCACCTATTAATAGTGCACACATCATTACTACCATCATCATCCATTTTCTTCTAGTCAAAATGTGCCTCATTTCTTTGATAAATCTACATCTTTTAATGGAATTAATTTTGTTTTATAGCGTATTTTATAATATGTGTACAAGATAACAAATAACGGAATGCTCATATAACTAACCGAGATTGCTTCCCAATCAAAATTTTTAAATGATTGAATATCTTGTCCAAGAATAACTAAAATACAAAGAACAAGCGCTAAAATAGGGCCCACTGGGAACCATTTTGCAGAGTACTTTAATTCTGACACTTCATGTCCTTGCGCTTTGAACGCTTTTCTAAATCTGTAATGTGAGATTGCAATTCCTAGCCAAGCGATGAATCCAGTTAACCCACTAGCACTCAGTAAAAAGACATACACTTTTGCTCCAAAAACACTTGCTAAAAATGTGAGTAATCCGATAAATGTTGTTCCCACTAGTGCTGCCATTGGAATACCACGACTATTCGTTTGTTTAAACTTTTTAGGAGCGTAACCCTGTTCCGCAAGTGAATGAAGCATTCGAGTTGATGCATACATTCCTGAATTTGCAGCTGAAAGTACAGATGTTAAGATAACTGCATTCATAACACTTGCTGCAGAGGCTAACCCAGCTCTTTGAAAGACCAATGTAAATGGACTAATTGAAATATCTGATGCGCTTGAGCCGAGTAAATCTGGACTTGTATACGGAATAATTGCTGCAATGATAAAAATAGCGAAAATATAGAATAGTAGAATCCGCCAAAACACTTGTTTAATTGCTTTTGGAATACTCTTTTCAGGCGTTTCTGATTCTCCCGCCGTAATACCGATTAATTCAGTTCCTTGGAAAGAGAAACCAGCGACGACGAATACACTTAGAATCATTGGAACACCACCAACAAATGGAGCTTTCTTCATTGTAAAGTTTTCAAGTCCCGTTGCATGGCCACCTAGAATACCAAATATAGTCAATACACCAACGATTAAGAAGACAATGACAGTCACCACTTTAATAATTGATAACCAATATTCTGTTTCACCAAATGATTTAACTGACAACGCATTAATTGAAAAAATAATAACTAACGAGATTGTACTAAAAATCCATCCTGGTACATCTGGCAACCAAAATTGCATAACCAAGGCAGCTGTACTAATATCAACAGCCAATGTAATTGCCCAGTTAAACCAGTAATTCCAACCCATTGCAAAACCCATCGCAGGATCAACAAATCGCGTTGAATAAACCGCAAACGACCCTGAAACTGGTAAATACGTTGCCATTTCACCTAAACTAGTCATTAAAAAGTAAACCATAATTCCAATGCCAATGTAAGCTAGTAACGCACCACCTGGCCCTGCCTTCGAAATTGCTGACCCACTCGCAACGAATAAGCCTGTTCCAATACTTCCACCCAAGGCAATCATTGATAAGTGTCTTGTTTTTAACTCTCGGTGCATACCTTCTTGTTCTGCCATATGAAATCCCCCCTATATATAGAGGAGCACTCGTGATTTTTAAAATTGAGAAAAGAAAAAGAGACCTTTTGTACAACACTATTACGCGTTATACAAAAAGACTCAGATTAATAGACTCAGTCAAATCGTTATAAGCGCCCCGTGATTACTATATAATCACGACAGTTTCTGACTTATTAAATCAGACCCCAGCAGTCACTAAATCTAAGTTAGCATCCACTTCGGCAGTTCACCCTTTCAGTTTAACTTCTTCAGCACTTAATTGCTTCATTAAACATACTTATGAAAACTGCATCCTCTTCTTTCGATAATTCTTACTATAATCAATTCACTGATATTTTGCAAGCTGTATCCTAATTTTCAGCTATATTAATTTCATCATGCAACTTTTCAATATCTGTTTCATTTTTTAAAAAAGCTTCATTTTCGATTGGAAAGTGTTGTTCAATCGAACTAAATGGCTGTAAACTCACAACCCCATTTTTTAAATGATAATCTAAAATATGTCCACCCATTTTATTTTCATCAGATAAAAAATGAATATGGAATCCCGCTGCACCAATTCCTTGAAATAACTCAGGTGTGAAATAGCCAATAGCTGTTCCATCAATATCTTCTTCTTCAAATTCCGATTGTTTGGCAGTTACCGCAGTTAATTCTGGATACGGTTTACTTTGTTTAGCAACAGATCGTGTACTCATTTTACTAAATGTTCCTTTAATAAGAACACTAAAAAATAAATTTTGGTAAGGATATAATTCAAGTAATTGCTCTTCTAAAACATTTCCTGCCACATTTTCAAATTGAATAGATGCGTCTGCTTGATTAAAATGGACTGTCGCAAATGGAACAAGAACGTCATCGCTAACTTGATTAATTTGACCTTTTGCAGTAATCTGGAAAGCCTTTCCGTCAATCACAATCATTTCGCCATCTAAATCACCAACAGTTCCAATTCCGTAATCACCATGTTTCAATAATTCTCCAACACTCAATGTGCCTTCGTACAAGCCTTCAATTAATGTTGCTAAGGTACCATGTTGATAAACCTTTTTTATATCTTGCATGTCGTTGACCTCTCTTGAAAATTATTTTAATATAATTGATCCATTAAAATTGATTGTCCTAATTCTTGATTATCTTTATAATCAACTGGTATATCAACAATAACAGGACCATTAGTTGCAAATGCTTCATCTAATGTTTTAGCTAAATCTTGTGCTTTTTCAACGCGTAAGCCTTTTGCACCAAAACTTTCCGCATATTTCACAAAATCCACTGCGCCAAAATTCACACCGGCAGATTGACCATATTTCATTTCTTCTTGGAATTTAACCATATCGTAGTGTCCATCATTCCAAATAATATGAACAATATTCAGATTCAAACGAACCGCTGTTTCCAAATCTTGGGCTGAAAACAAGAATCCACCATCTCCAGAAATTGAGACGATTTGTGTATTAGGTCGAACTAAGGCCGCTGAAATTGCCCAAGGTAACGCAACTCCTAATGTTTGCATCCCATTACTAAATAATAAATGACGTGGTTCATAACTTCTAAAATGTCGCGCGATCCAAATGTAGAAACTACCGACATCAACTGCTACCGTCATTTCATCTGAAACACGTTTTTGTAATTCTTGGATAATGCTTAATGGATGACTGGTTAATGTGTCACTTGTCACAACTGGCGCTTCATCCCTAGCCTGTAATTTTTCTTGTAAGCCATCTAAATACTCACGAGATTCAGATGCCATTTGATAGCCTTTCATATAGGGTAATAAAAATTCAAGTGTTTGCGCGATGTCGCCCACTAACTCTTTCTTTGGTTGGAAATTATGATCAATCTCTGAACGCATATCGTCAACAACAACAATATTAGCTGTTCCTTCTGCATTCCAGTTACGTGGTTCATATTCAATAGGATCATAGCCAATTGTAATAACTAAATCGCTCTTTTTAAGTAATTGATCCCCTGGTTGATTTCTGAATAAGCCCACACGACCAAAGAAATCACCGACTAATTCACGCGATATCACACCAGCGGCTTGAAATGTTTCCACAACAGGTAGATTCGTTGCTTCAACTAAATTACGAATAGCTTTTGTTACTTCTGGTGAAGATGCCCGCATTCCCACAAGTAAAACAGGTAATTTTGCTGCTTTAATTTCTTGTGCTAAAAGTGTACTTTCTACCGGGCTAGCGGGACCTAATTTAGGTGCCATTAAAGGCTGGATAACTTTTGTTTTCACTTCTGAATCTGTTACATCTTGGGGAATACTAACGAAACTTGCCCCTTGCTTTGCAGCCTCAGCTTCTTGGTAAGCATTAGCAATCACTTCTGAAATATTCTCAGGTTCTTGAACCTCTGCACTATATTTAGTGATTGGTTCAAATAATGCCGTGTTATTCATACTTTGATGCGTTAGTCTCGTTAAATCTGAACGTTTCACTTGACCAGAAATAGCAAGAACAGGATCACCTTCTGCCGTAGCCGTCACAACGCCTGTTGCCAAATTACTTGCACCAGGTCCGGAAGTCGTTAAAACAACCCCCGGTTTACCTGTAATACGACCAATCCCAGCAGCCATAAATGCTGCATTTTGTTCATGGCGCGTAATAATTAATTCTGGCGATTTAGAATTCGTCGGATGTTCCAATTTTTCAAAAACACGATCAATTTTTGCACCAGGAATACCAAATACATATTTCACATCATGATTTATTAAACTATCAACAATGGCATCTGCGCCGTAATATTTATTATCTGTCATTAGATTTCCTCCGAATTTGTTTTAGTAGTATCCATGATAGCATTTTCACAAATAAATGACTATGGTTTAAACTTACCAAATGTAAGCCTAAATAAAAAACCATTATTAACCCAGTTATGGTTAATAATGGTTTCGTTATTTATGATTTCCGGTTACATTTTCGACAATTTTTTGAATGATTAATTTACGTTGACCACTGATATCTTCTTCATTCCAATTAATTAAAGGAATTTCAGTTTCGTCAAACGTTGCTGCAATTAGTTGATAAACCGTTTGTGACTCTAAATAATTAGCCCAACGTTTATCCGCTTCAGCAAAAACACTATTAACGACGACGGTTGCTTTTTCTGTATCTTGTTTAAATTCACGAAATACACGATCAAAGAAACCGAAGTTTGGATAGGTTTCAATCTTTCCTTCCGAAGCCTCCACAATTTCTAATAAATTGATATCCTTAGCATCCCTTGCTAACGTAAAACCGCCATTATTACCTGAAACAGATTTCACAAGTCCCGCAACGACTAACTTACGCATAATTTTACGAAGATAAGTTTGTGAACCACCAAGACGAGCGTTGATTACTTGCGATGAAATTGGCACACCCTTATCCTGCGTTGCCAATAAAGAAATAATACACGCTGCTTGTTCAAATCCTTTTGTTAATTGCATAGTCAGCTACCCCCGGTTGATTAATTTTCAAATAGTTCTATATATACGAATAAAGGATAACATATGTCGTTGACAATTGGTATTGATTATTTTAAATCAACCGCATAAACAATTTCATTAATTAGAGCAGCAGGTTGAAAAAGGGATGAAACCGCTCTTTTTTCAACAAATTTAAAATTGGATTTTTTTAACACTTTGATAGATGCTTTATTTTCAATAGTTGTCACGCCAATTACACGTTCTAAATCTAACGCCTGAGCCATTGTTAAAAGTCCTTGAACTGCTTCAGTCATTATCCCTTGATTCTTAAAAATAGGATTTAGTGCATAGCCAACCTCTTTAACTACCAAACTAGGTTCTTGATTCTCATCAACTACTTCATATAAACCGATATTACCGACTACTTTTTGATTTCCTTTACACTCAATCGCAAATATACTTTGTTTTTGTAGCGTCGCAACGAACAAACTAGCTTCAGCCAATGAATTCACGGGTAAAAAGCCAGCCATTTGACCAACCGTTTCATCACAAGCATATTCATATATGTCATTTATGTCTGATGAGCATAACGGACGTACCACAAGCCGTTTCGTTTCATATTGATTCATTTTTTAGCCCTCAATTTTAAATTTATTCAGAATTTTTAGATATATAACGCGTGCAATGGCTATCCAAGTGACTGTTAAAAGAACAGCGCCTACCGTATCCGTCGGAAAGTGAGCTTGTAGATATACTCTTGAAATCATAATCATCATGATCCATATCGCTAATAAGCAGTTAATCAAAAATTGTTTACTATACTTAAATTCTACCAGCATAATACTCATTATCGTTAGACAAAATAATGCCACCCCGAACGTATGTCCACTGGGGAAACTGAATCCAGTAATTGATCCATGCCCCACTGGTCGAGGTCTCTGGACGCTACTTTTAATGAGCTTAATTAACAGTGCTCCAGTCATTATGGTCATCCCTGTCCAAATAGCGAGTACACCTCGTCGTAATTTATATAAAATAATCATCAAAATGACTGAATACAACCCTATCATCATCGGACTACTTAGCCAACTGATTATCTGCATCACTTGGTCTAGTTGCGCTGTAGGATGAAACCTAACAACTGCAATGATATTATTATCTATACCATGAATAAAATTATTTTTTGTTACTATTAATAACGTCAATATTGCGAATAGTCCACTGCCTATTATGACTACTCCATAAAGTTTATTCTTATTAATCATTACTCTAACCTCTTAATTACAGTCTATTTTATCCACATAATTTATCATATTTTTTAATTTGTTTAAAGTTAGTTACCAAAATCTTTAAGAATTCATACAGAAATCAAGCAAATGCTCAATTTTATGTAAGTTTATGGTAAAATAGGATATCTTTATAAATTTAGAAAAGAGTTGAAAATAAATAATGAATACGCTACTACTTATGCTTGCCGCTGGTCTTGTGGCAGGTGCTCTAGGATCTATCTTAGGATTAGGTGGCGGCATCATTGTCACCCCGGTCTTAACTTTAATGATGGGATTAGATATTAAATACGCTATTGGTGCTAGTATCATTGCCGTTATCGCAACGAGTTCTGGTGCTACAATTGCATTTCTAAAAGATGACGTTTTAAATTTGAGGGTCGCCATGTTTTTAGAAATCGCAACGACAATTGGTGCGATTTGTGGAGCACTCTTAACAGGAGTCTTTAATACATCCTTTCTCTTCATTTTATTCGGTGCTTTTTTGCTACTTTCTGTCTACAACATGCTTAAAAAAATTTTTGTAGGTGAAGAAGTTTTAAAATCAGCTGAACCTGATTATTTATCTACCAAATTTAAACTGAATAGTTCGTACTATGATAAACAACTAAAAAAACAAGTTGATTATCAAGTCGAAAATGTTCCAGGTGGGATGGCGATTATGCTTGGTGCTGGAGTTGCTAGTGGACTACTAGGAATCGGATCTGGTATTTTCAAAGTTATGGCAATGGATACTGCAATGAAAATGCCGTTGAAACCATCAAGTTCAACAAGTAACTTAATGATGGGTGTCACCGCTGCCGCAAGTGCGACCGTCTACTTTTTCAATGGTTCAATTAGACCTGATATTGCGGTTCCATTAGCGCTAGGAATTTTAGTTGGTTCATCAATTGGTTCGCGTGCAATGCAATACCTACCCGCAAAAATAATTCGCCTCATTTTTGTACCTGTACTATTGTATGTCAGCATTCAGATGATTCTAAAAGGATTCGGGGTATCTATCTAATGATGAATGAAAAAAATAACACATCAGCCGAAATGGCAAAAATTGAATTAATGATTGGTCAAATACTAAGAATTGGCGTTTTCATTTCTGCGATAATTATGATTATTGGTCTTATCCTATCCTTAGTTACAGGTTCAACAGGCTATCAAGGTAATACATTTCCAACTTCATTTTCTGCTATCATTTCTGGAATTGTCGCACTTAAACCTTACGCAATTATGATGCTTGGGCTATTTTGCTTAATACTAACACCAATTCTTCGTGTCGTTATTTCAATTTATGCTTTCTACAAAGAAAAAGATTATCTGTACGTTAAAATTACCGTCATCGTTTTAGTCATTTTAATTGCTGGCTTTTTTATTGGCGAACATTAATTAATAAAGGGGAACATTTCAATGTCAAGTCGTCGAGAAAACTATCATAAAGAACAACTACTACACCAAGAAACAACTAATCACCTGCCTTTACCAAAACGCGAAAGAAAAAATAAAAAGCAAAACAAGAAACGTCGTCGCTTAATTTGGTTAATCATTATAATAATCGCTGCTATCTGCGGTGGCGTTTATGCCTACCATAAATACTCAAACGCTAAAAATGCAGCTGATAAAATCTATACTTCTACTAAAATTGCTAAAACTAGAAATGTCGCAGCGGTTTTGGAAAAGGACCATCCTATTTCGATTTTACTTTTAGGTTCTGATGATGGTGCCTTGGGTCGTGCTAAAACTGGTGGCCGAACGGATACTTTAATCGTTGCCACACTTAACCCTAAAACAGAATCAATGACCTTAATCAGTTTACCGCGTGATACTGAAGTTGCGGTTTCAGACCATGAATCAGATTTTCCAAGTAAGATAAACGCTGCCTATGCTTATGGTGGTGCTGCAACTGCCGTTAAAACTGTTGAAAAATATTTCAATGTACCCATTGATTTCTACGCAACAATCAACATGGGCGGTTTAGAATCACTAGTTGATGCTGTTGACGGTGTTGACGTTAATCCACCACTATCTTTTTCTTATAATGGTGCCAGCTTCAAAAAAGGCGTTAAAACTCATGTCAACGGTAAACAAGCCCTTTCGTATGCCCGCATGAGATATGATGATCCTCTTGGCGATTACGGTCGACAAAAACGCCAACGTCAGATTATTATGGCAGTGGCTTTAAAAAGTACACAACTTCAAAATTTATTAGACGATAAATTTTTAAATACAATGTCATCTCAAATGAAAACTGATTTAACATTCAATGATCTTACCGTCTTAGGTACCAATTATCGTAAGGCAACACATCATTCACATTCAGATTATCTACAAGGTACAGGAACAATGGTCAATGGAGAAGCTTTTGAAATTGCCAGCGAAACTGAAAAACAACGTATCACTGATAAATTACGTTCCACACTTGGCTTGGTTCCAGCTAAAACTGGAAATACTTTAACAGCCGATACAAAAATTAATACAACTCGTGAATAGTTAAAAGTAGGCCGTCAATCGGGGATTGACGGCCTACTTTTTTGCATAAAAAAACAACTCACCTAAATGGCAAGTTGTTTAGATTTTAAATTAGTCTTTGTTTACGTTTACTGCTTGTGGTCCACGGTCACTATCTTCAACGTCAAAAGTTACTTTTTGACCTTCGTCTAATGTTTTAAAACCGTCACCTTGAATAGCTGAGAAATGTACGAATACATCACTACCATCTTCGCGAGTAATGAAACCAAAACCTTTATCTGCGTTAAA
Organism: Dellaglioa sp. CoH-55-MRSF-9; assembly: GCF_056782155.1. Next base: position 11,452 of record NZ_JBXAYG010000005.1, read on the forward strand.
CCATTTTACTGTACCTTGTTCCATGAATAAAATCCTCCTTGTGTCTATGTGACACGTTTTATTTATGACTCTCAAATCGTCCCAGTTGATATCGTTTCCGAAGACACTCATCAACTTCATTTGATTTGAAAAGCCACCTAAATTATATCACGTCTAATTGTAAAAACAAATTCTAAAATAGCGCTTTTATTTAGTTGTTTTCATCTTCAAGTGGTAACGCTAAATCATCATTTTCTTCCAGATTATATGGCTGGTATTTACCCATTAAATATCCTTGAATCATTTGAATAACTTCATAACGATCACTACCTGATAAAATTTTATCGCGGTATAAAAGTGTTGCCGTCCGTGCGAATAAATCTTCAAGATCAATCAATTCATCGTTAGTTTGACCAACTAAAAAATCAATTGAAACATGAAAGAATTCGGCCAACTTTCTGACTTCAAGATATGAGGGTGTATTAATACCACGCTCCCAACTACCAATCTGCGGGCCAGAATTCAAGTTATGATTCGATTTTTGAGACTGATTTAATCCAACAGCTAATTGAGTTAGCGTTAATCCACTACCTCTGCGCAATGCTTTTAATCTTTCCGGAAACATCAACAACACCTCCTTTAGATAAGCATACCTCTTTTTTAAAAAAAGGGTAGGTTTTTAACCAAATAAACCGCCAATATAATAAGTTACAGCCATTGTTACTAATCCAACAAAAACATTTCTTACCATGGCATGTCTAATATTATTACGCCCTAATATCCCGCTTACTGCCCCTGTTAAAAGTAAAGCTAAAGCAACGCCAATAACCGTCAGTGGAATCATAAACTCAGTTGGGAGTATCGCTATTAATAATAATGGAACTAGCGAGCCAACTACAAAGGATGTCATTGAGGACATCGCTGCGTGCCACGGATTTAAGTACTCACCGACATCAATATTGTTAACTTCTTTACAGTAATTTTCTAGTTCATTTTGAGACATTAGTTCATTGACCACATCCGTTGCGACCATCCGCGAGAATCCCTTTGCTTGGTAGATATTAATTAATCGTTCAATTTCAAATTCACGATTTTCTTTTAACTTTTTTGCAGCTGAATGGATAATCGATTTTTGTGTATCCCTTTGTGCAGAAACTGAGACGTATTCACCACCAGCCATTGAGAACGCTCCCGCAAACATACCAGCAAGTCCAGCTAAGACAAGATAGTACTTACCTTGACTAGCACCGGCCATCCCCAGAATAACGCCTGCAACTGAGATGATGCCATCATTAGCACCTAATACCCCTGCTCTTAAAATATTTAATTTCGTTGATAAAGCCATTCCTACTTTTAATGCACGACTATTCATCAAATGATTCACTCCATTTCCAATCATTTAAGTATAAGCTAATTGGGAACGATTATCAGTCGGGTTTATTAATTTCGTTAAGGAACATGATTGCCTTATCTTAAATGGGACACAATCTTACCATAGATAAAGACTGACTACTAGAAATCGAAAGGACCTGCATTTCAACCCATTATAGGATATACTTAAAGCAATTGTTCGAAAGAGGTGAATCAAATGTCTGACTCAAAAAAATACCCAATTAGTCCCTATTTTGAAATTAAAAATAATCATCCTTGGTACCTTGATGCCGAAATTGATGACTTATCACTTTATAATCAAAACTTTAAGGTTGTCTTACAAACAATAACTAAAAATGAAAATATTAATAAAGGGTGGCGCGATGAGGATTTAGAATCTAACATTCAGTTACTCCTTCTTATTGATTACGAAGAACTTGAAGTTTGGAAATATCCCGTCGATTTGTCATTTGATAAATTATCTTTAAAGGAAGATGTTGTATCATTCAATGAAAATAGTCGTATTGCACTTTATTTTGAAGATGATCAAGCTGTGATGCGAAAACTCGGCTACCTACCAAAAGAGGATACATTACAGGTCCATAATATTATGGCAGGCCTACCACATTATAAAATTGCCACTTATTTGACAGGCGGTCCTTATAAGAAATTAACGTTCGAAGACGACGAACTTCAAATTGATAATGGTTTTGAAGAATTTCGTTTAAATATTTTAATCTACTAAAAAAACATTCTCAATGAGAATGTTTTTTTGATTACTTATTTTTACTTTTTTTATTAAAAATTGATTTAACTGATCGTTTTAAAACATCGCCCATTCCAAGTGATTGAACCATATGAGCTGGATCAACATAGTTACGCATTGCACGTAACACCATTTTTGGTTTTTTAGACGCAAAAGTAAATGTCCCATTCTTCTTCGTTTTAATTGCATATCTCGGAATCCATCGTCCTTTAAACATCACAGACGCGATAACTTGATCAACTTCATCCCATGGAATTTGGATAAACTTGCGTGCATCACGGTCATTATAAAATTCAAACCCTTTATCGCCAATCATGATTTTACCATAATCAGTTAAACCTGTGAAAGCAGTTGCATCGATTGTTAAGTCTACCTTTGTATTAATTGACTGGACCATAGTATTTCGACTCCAATGTTTTTTGACGTTATCTTATTATACCTTAATTAATTGCATTGAACCATATAAAAAAACCCAGGAAAATTCCTGAGTTTTTTTGAAATTTTATAAAATTCCAAGTACGTGTCCACCGATACCAACTATGAATAAACCTAGAATGATAAGAATTGGTGAAACTTTTTTCTTAAGTAACCACATACAGAAGAATGTTAATAATAATGCTGCTAAACCTGGAATTAATTGATCCAAGTTATTTTGTAATGTTGTTACTTTATTTGGTGAAAGAGCTAAACCGTCGCTAGCTTGTTGCATAGCTGTTTGCATGCCTTTTCCACCTTGGAGTTTATCAAAATCAATATAAGCACCTTTATCCAACTTAACTGTTGAAATAACTGGCGTAAATTTGATTGAAACCCAACGTTCTACTAATGCGGCTAAAACGAACATTCCCAGTACCGAAGCACCTTTAGTAACATCTTGTAATAAGCCACCTGACATATCTTCAGAAATCTTAGAACCAGCTCTATAACCGAATTCTTGTGTATACCACATGAATCCCATACGGATGATATTCCAAGCTACGAAGAAAATGATTGGTCCCATAATGTTACCACCCATAGCCAATGAAGCACCTAAAGCACCTAACATTGGACGAACAGTAAACCAGAATACGGGATCACCGACACCAGCCAAAGGACCCATCATACCAACTTTAACACCTTGAATTGCAACATCATCAATAGGGGCACCATTAGCACGTTCTTCTTCAAGTGCTAATGTAACACCAAGGATTGGTGAAGCAAGATAAGGATGAGTGTTAAAGAATTCCATGTGTCGTTTCATTGCTGACGTACGTTCTTCTTTAGTTTTGTATAATTTTTTAATTGCTGGAATCATTGAGAATGTCCAACCACCATTTTGCATACGTTCGTAGTTCCATGAACCTTGAATAAACGTTGAACGCCATGCTACAGCCAATCGATCTTTTTTAGTTAATTCAATTTTATCTGCCATAATATATTCCTCCTTCTTCCAGTTTAATAATCGTTTAGAATTTCGCCAAGTGGATCACCGGTATTATTGCCACCGCCACCATTTGATGAACCACCCATTTTTGAAAGGTTCAAGTAAATAAGAGCAAGAGCAACACCGATAGCACCAATAGCGATCAATGTTAATTGAGTAATAGCTGCGACTACGAAACCAAGAATAAAGAATGGCCATACTTCTTTTGTAGCCATCATGTTAATAACAAGTGCATAACCAACGGCAACAACCATACCACCACCAATAGCCATACCATCTGTTAACCATGCGGGCATTGATTCAAGGAAACCTTTAACTGTTTCAGCTGGAATAAAGAGCAATGCTCCGGCTGGAATAGCAATACGGATACCTTGCATACCAATAGCAAGAACATGCCATATTTCTAGCTTACGGATATTACCTTGTTCTGCTGCTGCATCCATTGCATGAACAATAGGAACAGCAAGTGTACGAACAACCATTGTTAAGAATAATCCGGCAACGGCAAGGGGAACGGCGATAGCGATAGCTGATCCAACACCTTTAATCCCTTGTCCACCTAATACTAAAATAATTGCTGATGCAACTGAAGCAAGTGCAGCATCGGGTGCAATAGCTGCCCCGACATTAGCCCAACCAAGTGCGATCATTTGAAGTGTACCACCTAAAACAATTCCGGCGGTTAAATTACCGGTTACTAACCCGATTAATGTACATGCCACTAGTGGTTGATGGAATTGGAATTCATCTAAAATTCCACCCATACCAGCTAGAAAGGCAATAATTACTACTAAAATCATTGATATAGCTGACATAATAAGCCTCCTAAATTAATTTTCTTTTATTGTGTTGTTTAAGCTTTTGCTAATTCACCTTTAGCTTTTTTGAGAATGTTAGCCATATTCTCTTTTGAATCGTTAGGTACTTTACGGACATCAAATTTAACGCCCTTATCTTCTAGTTTTTCAAAAGTATCAACATCGTCTTGTCCCATTGATAATACGTTGTTAACAACTACTTTACCAACTGAATGAGCCATTGAACCAAGGTTAACTTCGTCAAATTTCATTCCGCCTTCAATTGCTGTTAACACATCTTGTGGACTTTCAAAAAGAAGTAATGCTTTCATTCCACCAAAACGAGGGTCTTTTGAAACTTCAATCATCTTAGCAATTGGCACAACATGTGCAATAATACCAGGTGGTGAAGCTTGTTCAATTAAGTTTTTACGAAGTGTATCCTTAGCAACATTATCAGAAACAACGATAATACGGTCAGGCTTAACTGATTTAGACCATGCTGTAGCAACTTGTCCATGCAATAAACGTGAATCAATACGTGTTAAAACGTATTTAATTTTACCATCACCGATTACAGTTCCTTCAGGAATTGAACCAGTAGGTTTGTTTGTTGCAACAACAGCTGCTTCTTTTGGTGCTAAATCTTCTGGCTTAATCTTAACGCCACCTTTTGCTTCGCTTAGAATACTTGCAGCAATTTCTTGTGCAGAATCCATTGACAAGCGTGCTGCGTAGGCTTCAATTAACATTGGTAAGTTTAAACCTGTAACAATTGCCCATTTATCTTTATGAGCGTCAAGCAAACCGTTTGCTTGATTAAATGGTGATCCACCCCATAAATCAACTAAGAATAAGACTTCTTCAGGATCATCAAAAGTAGCAATTGCTGCTTCAAGATGAGCTTTTAAATCGTCTGGTCCTTCGTTTGGCATGAAAGTTACAGCTTGAACATTTTCTTGTTCACCAAAAATCATTGAACCGGATTGCATGATGCCTTCGGAAAATTTACCGTGACTTGCAATTACAATTCCAACCATTTTAAAACCTCCTAAATTTTTATCAGATTACTGTAAGAACTCCGGAAAAACGCTTACATTTATAATATAAAAACACGCAAAAATTATTTCAAAAACAACTTAAGCATTTTGCTTTTGTTCCTAGGTAATCTGATTTAATTTTAAAATGTTACGAAACACTTAAAAATAATATCGTTTCCATAACGTCTATGTTGTTAAGTATAGCACAACGATTACGAATTACTATTAAAAATATTAATTTGTATTCGCTTACAATTATACCATTTAATCGTATAGATATTAGTTATCAACCTATATGATGGGTTTTTTTACGTTTCCATAGCTTGTTTCATTCAACAAAATCTTATCTATACCAATTTATAAAAAAAGTTTTGTTATATACAATGCTATTTTATTTTTTTAACACAAAGTGGTATTGAAATTGCTTAAAATATTTTCTTATTCTTTTCATTGATTAAAAAAAGACCTCATTGAAATGAGATCTTCGAATTATTAAACTTCAACAACTTGATTAATAGACAGCAAATACAGATATTTATGCGCAACTTTCAACCCAGTCATATTCTCTAGTGCTTCGCCATATAAGTTCAATTGGCCACGATAACGTGCTGTCAATTTTTCTATTTCTTCTATTGTATTGTCTTTAGAAACTTTATCAGTCTTATAATCAAATACCACCAACGTATTATCTTTTACAAAATAACCATCGATAATTCCATGGATCAAAACTTTTTCCTTATTTGACTCAACCTTTTGAAATAGCTCATTGGCAGGTAGTAACATTGAGAATGGCGCTTCACGTTGTACATCGTTACCTATAGTTAGAATTTCTTTGCCTAAATCCGTTTGAAAGAAATTGGCAATGTGTTGTCCATTAATTAACGTAGCAACTTCTTTAGTGACTACTTTTGCCGTCACTAATTGCTCAATTTTAGCTTGGATTATCGCTAAAGTTATCTCACTAGTTAAATCTAATTCTTGTAAAATGAGATGAGTTGCACTCCCAATATCACTTCCCATTGGTGCTGCAACTCCCTGCATAAATTTCGGTACAGCAAGTTCACTCGTAACGTATCGGTTGCCTTGTCCTTCAATACTCAACTGATTCATTTCGCGATTAGCTGGATCATCGAATAGACGTTTTACTTCCGATACAGCTTGGTAAGCAGTTGTTTTAGTTAAATTATCGAATGGATACTGAAAATTTAAGACTTGATCAATTTGATTAACATCAATATCCTCAAACGTCTCAGGCATCTCACCCGTGATTGTTTCTAACCAATCCGTCTGAGAAACTTCTTCACTCACTTTACTCATCTGGTTCAGGTCGGTTTTTTGATAAAATTTAACGCTAAATTGCGTTTCATCATCACTTAATAGTAGTGATGATGTTGCTGGATCCAATAATAGTGACATATCAAAAGTAGGATGACGAACTAGCGCCATACCAATCCAATCCATGAAATTTTTAATACCACTTCGAGCTGTTGCATTTAAAACTAATTGTTGGCTTTGAAATGCCTTTTGCCAATGATTAATTGCCGTTTTTTTATTTGTGTAAGCCCCCACAATAAATAATCGTTGTTCCGCACGCGTTAAGGCTACGTACAGTAATCGCATTTCTTCCGCTTCTGATTTTGCAATAGCAGCTGATTTTACAATTGTTTTTTGTAGCGTATCTTCCATCGTCCGATTTTCAGGATTTAAATAGGTTATTCCTAATCCAGCCTGATCATCAATTAAATAAGGTTTTCGCATCGCCATTTGATTAAACTGGTGTGTCGCGTCAACCAAGAAGACCATTGGAAATTCAAGTCCCTTACTACCATGAATTGTCATGACTGACACTGCATTTGCGACATTTTGTACAGGTGCTTCTGCTAAATCCTTATCGCGTTCCTGCATTTTTTCAATGAAGCGCACAAACTGGAATAAACCTTTAAAACTACTATTTTCGTAAGCGTGAGCTCGGTTATACAACGCATGTAAATTGGCTTGGCGCTGACTTCCAGCTGGCATCCCCCCGACATAATCAAGAAATCCAGTATCCTGATAAATCTGCCAAATTAAGGTCGCAATTTGATTTTCATGCGCGATTTCACGAAAGCCCGAAAGTTGTGTTAAGAAACGTTCAATTTTATTATACAGTGTTTTTGCGAAGCTACCTGCTTTAAACGTATCAAAATTTTGATAAAAAGTTAACACCGCTTGATAGTAATCATCTGTTCGGTTGCCAATCCGTAAATAGGCCAGTTGATTTTCATCTAATCCAACAATTGGCGACCGTAGGACACTTACCAATGGAATATCTTGATAGGGATTATCAATAATTCGTAATAATGACATCATAATTCTGATTTCAGTTGTTTGGAAATAGCTCTCCGCATCATTCACAACGACTGGAATACCCATTTTTTTAAATTGGTCAATAATCACCAAATTATTTTTACGAGTTGGGACTAGTAATGCAATATCTCGGTATTCAACGGGACGTTTTTCTGATTTATCACGGTCAAAAATCTCTGTTTCATCTACGATTAACGCTTGAATCCGTTGACCAATTAAAGCAATTTGGCCTTCCGATTTACCATCAATTTCAAACTGATCATTCGTTGCTTCACTATCATCATCCGGTCTTTCTGCAGATTCAGGTTCATCAGATTCGTAAATCAGCACTTCTGCTTTTTGCTCAATATCTGGGTAGTAGTTTGCCCCAAAAACCAATTTAGCATCATTATCATAAGCCATTTGTCCAACGGTTTCATCCATAATCTGGGTAAAAATTAAGTTAGTCACATCTGTTACATTCTTCACAGAACGAAAATTTTCAGCTAAGATAATTCGATTTCCATTACTGTCAGTTTCTTTATAAGCTTGGTATTTACTTAAAAACAAACTAGGATCAGCCAGCCTAAAACCATATATTGACTGCTTTACATCCCCCACCATAAACATATTACCGGGATTAGTCGTGGTTACCCTTGTCAAAATAGCTTCTTGTAGTTGATTAGTATCCTGATACTCATCTACCAGAACTTCTTCATATTTTCCTTGTAGAGCAGCTTGTGTTTGCTCGGAAGATTCAGAATCACTCGCTAAAATGTCCAGTGCTAAATGCTCCAAATCATTAAAATCAAGTATATGTCTTTGACGTTTCTCTTTGGTGAAGGCATCACTAAATAAGCCAATCACACTGACTAATTTTTCAACTAATTTCTTAGATTCTGTCATGATATGCAGTGTTTCTGTTTCATTTAAAACAAAAAATTGTTCTGATAAGTTAGCTAAACGTTTTTTTATTCCAGCTTTTAATTCTTTAATTTGATCCTTAGCAACAGCTTGGTCATCTTCTAAATTTTTAGCTGGCACACTAGGCGCACGTTTCAATTCGTACCCACGAATATTATCGCGAATTTGATTCCAAGAACCATCGTTTTCAACAGATTGGACAACAGCTAACAACATCTGACTTTCTTCTTCAGTCACTGCTTGATGTTTCTCTAACCCAAATTGAATTGATAGTTCTAGAGCCGTTTTTAAATCGGCCTGGATTTGCGTTAAATTTGCTTGAACTAATGGCTTAATACTCTTTTGGTAAAACGAACTACTGATTAAATTATCGCCAACATCATAAGTTGCTGCCAAACTAGCCAACCAACCGGTAGGATCTGGTTTCGAACTCGCAAATGTAAATAGGCTAAAAACCAACTCAGATAAACCATCATCATTTCGATCATTTGAAAAATTTTGTGTTAATCTCTCAAAGTCGACATCGTCTTTGGCATACAACATTTCCCGGACGTCTTCCCAGACACTCTCTCTTAATAAAGCCGCCTCAGTCATATCTGTTAACATTCTAAAAACGGGATCCAAATCAATCACATAATAGTAGCGTTTAATTAATTGGAGACAAAATGCATCAAATGTACTAATATTTGCAACTGGCAAGCGCATTAATTGATCCATTAAATGTTGTTTTTGTTCATGATTGTCTGCTTCATTGATTGCCTTTTGAAGTGCCACCTGAATCCGTTGACGCATTTCTTTAGCTGCAGCGTCTGTAAACGTAACAACTAATAAGTCATCAATAGCTGTTCCCGTTAATATTTTTTGAATGACGCGTTCAACTAAAACTCGTGTTTTACCGGAACCGGCAGAGGCTGATACAAGAATATTAGTCCCACTTTCATCGATAGCACGTTGTTGATTTGGTGTAAATGTAAACTTACTCATTACTGTCGGCCTCCCCGTCTATAATCCGTTTTTCAATTTCTTCCCAGCTTAATTTACTTATTTCATGGTAATTATTTTCGGGTAACATCGCATCAAATTGGAATATTGATTTATATGGTGAATATTGTAGGGCTGTTTTTTTAGCGTTCCATCTAGCCGGACTTAAATCGATTATCCCTTCGAAAATATCTGTTGCCGCATCAATAATTAATTGTTTATTGTGTACCAACAAGAAATCTAAATCTGATTGTGAAATCAATTTTTTTGAACGAGCTGATGGTGATGTGAACCCTTTTTTCGTTTTTCTAAATGGATAGATTAATGAAAACCCTGTTGATTCGTCTTCAAAATCAGTATCTAAATGGCTCAGTAACTGCTCATCTTCCAATAATAGCCCATCCATTTGGTTTGCTTTCAACAACGTATTATCCAATCCTTTTTTCTGTACATCTTCAATTTTCAGCTTAGGATTTTGTAAGTGCATGTAAACTGCACCAGCTGCCGAAGTTTTCAGTCCAGTATTTGGTGCAATTACCTCTGCATTCTCAATCAATGCTTGCAAGTAAGTTAACATTTGCATTGATAATCCATAGAAAGCATCACTAAAATCAAACTTTCGAATCCCTGATTTGTAATCGACGATTCCAAGATATTGTTTTGAATCAACCTTCATATAATCAATTCGATCAATTTTACCGCGGACTTTAACTGAATGGCCGCCAGGTAACTTATAAGCTAGGGCTTTCAAACCTGACTCAGCACCGACATGACCAAATAAAACTTCTGTTTTCAGTGGCTTCATCTTTGTTTGTTGCCCTTGTTGCCACATGGCATGCGTCACTTGTTTTAATAGAAGACTTAATTGTTTAGCAATATAGCCCATTCGACTTGAACTACCAAGAATTTGGAACTGAGGTAACTCGCGCATATCTTTTAAAATTACATTCAAATATTCATCTAGTTGTTCTTTGGGTACATTGGCATAGACTTGGTTTGATTCAGTCACAACTTTCATCAACTCATCCAACCCCATATGGAAAAACTCACCAGTACTTGCAGGAGACAGCTCGAAAATGTCTCGTTCTTTCAATTTCAACCCATATTGTAAAAAATATTCAAATGGATTACGATAGAAAGTTTCTAGTTTTGAAATTGAAGTATTCATTTGTGTTCCATATAAATCAGTTATAATTTCCGGCGTCAACTTAACCGGTATATTTTTATACGCTAAGCTTCCTAATAATTGTTTCGTTAATGGTCCCATTTCTGGGTCAGCCGACAGTTGACGTAACACATACAACCAAGCACTAGGCATGGATACTGCAGTTGTTTTGGCAAGTCGACTAGCTACAACCAATGATGATAATGTACTACGTTTTGTTCCGATAAAATCAAGGACTGATTGTTCTGTTAATTCAGGATTAGCAGCTAAATGTTGAACTGATAAATTGAAGTGTTCTTTAATCATCATTAAATAAGGCGATGGATTTAAATTCTTTTCGCCATCGTTGCCACTTGGATATGAAAAAATCAATTGTTCGCGTGGTCCTAAAAATCCGAGATAATTCAAAAAGGGTTCAGCGGCCATTTGACTAATAGCCGAATCGGCTAAGTATTGATCATCAGTTAATAGATTAGCCATTTTCGCCCGATCATCATCTGTTAATAATTGTGTCTGACTAACTTGTTCTGGCATCACCATATCAGTTGATCCAATCATAAAGGTAATCTTTCGGTTGTTCATTTGAACCATCCCTGATTCAGAAATAACGACCTGATCTAATGTTGATGGCACTTGTGAGTAACTTGCCCCTTCAAATCCCGCTTGAATCAAGGCCATGAAGTCAGCGGTATTGAACATTTTAGTTCCCAATGTTTCAACATATTCATCTAACATCCCAACAAATGTTTGCCAAGTTTGTTCTGGTTCTTCTGATTGTGAGATGTTTCCAGCAGCTAAATAGCGGTCTCGCCAACTTAACAAGCGTTGTGTCACACCTTGTTCAACAAGAAACTGATAAATTAGCTTTGCCCCCTCTTCACCGGTTGTCGCCTGATCTAGTTGATTGAAGAATCCTGGTAAAACGTCTTTAACAAAATGTCTAATTTGATTAATTTGTACTGTGATACTTTGGTCCTTATCCGTCTGTTGCTCATCTGCATCCGTAAAATCAAACCGGTAGAACGTCCAATCATCTTCACGTAGCCACTGAGAACCAGAAAAACCGTATTTTAAAACCATATTTTCTGTTAAATCAACAGCACTACGGTACTGTTCAATTGGCATAGCATGATTTTCTATTTGTGGTATTAATAATTCAGTTTTTAATAAGCGCATCATTGCGCCATATTGATAATGCTTTTCTTTCACCTCAAATAACGCTGCCAGTAACTCGACTAAGGGATGGTCAGCCATTGCGTGTTGTAAATCGTTAAAATAAGGTATTTTAAATTCTTTAAAAACCGGTGGAATAACCGTTTCGTAGCTATCTAAATGCCGCGTTAAAATCATAAAATCTCGATAACGATACTCCTTAGTTGCAACTAACTGGCGAATTTTTGTCGCCACTTGTCGAATTTCAATATACCGACTATCGGCTTCAAAAAGTTGAATAGAATCTGAATTTTCTAACCTTTCTGATTTTGTTTTAACTAACCGTCTAGAGTCAATCCAAAAATCTTCCAGACGAGATAAGTCGGGATTCTGGTTAACTTTGGTTTCAGCATAACTATCCGTTAGCACTGGAATCTGAGCTTGATGTGCTTTTTCAATCAAATTAACATACATCCGGCTTGATTTATAAAATAAGTCAGATTTTTCAGCAACTTCATGTGCATTGCCTTTATCTAAGACTAAGCCAATTGTAATCTGTTTCGCACCCTTAATCAGTGCGTTCACGAGCTCCTGCTCTTGTGCTGTAAATTGAGAAAAATGGTCAATATAAAAATAACTCGTCTTCAAAACGTCATCTGTTAAATAACGACTCAACTCTGCTAATAAATCATTATTTTCAATATATCGGTCAGCCATCGCAGCATCAAATGCGCGATAGATAATTTGTAAATCATCTAATTTAGCACCTAAGTCCCCAGTCGTTGGGAAAGATTCAGCAATCCGAGTTAAATCATCAACTGTCACACAACCAACTTTTAATTCTTTCAGTTGGCTGACTAGTTGTGAAATAAACCCAGTTTGGGTCCTTTCACCACGAAATATTGTTAATTCATCTTCATGTTCCGAAATTAATTGATAAACTAACATATTTAATCCAGACTGAGATAAACGAGGAATCTGATAATAGGGTGTATTCTTCAAAAAGAACCAAGCTAATCGAGTAAACGAAAAGACTTGGACGTTCGATTGTGCAAAAATATTTTGTTCGACAAGTTTGTCTTTACCTAATGCTTCAAGGATACTAACTTCTGCTTCGAACTTAATATGATTGGGAACAAGATAAAAAAAAGATGCCGTTGAATCAGTCGTTTGCGCTGCTTTTAATTGTGCAACAAGGCTTGCTTGATGGTCTTTACTAGCTTTTCCTAGGACAAATTTTAAACTCATTTTAACTCCCCTTTTCATACCGCTAACTCGTTATCATTACCTAATAATATACCATATTTAGCTGTTATATTTTTTTAAGAACACATAAAAACCGCTGGACAAATCACAAAGGTGATTTAACCAGCGGTTCATTTTAATTTAATCTTTTTCTGTAAATAGTTTATCAACTGAGCGATTCTTATGAATTAAATCAATTGCTTGGCCAAACAAGTCGGCAACTGATAAGCGCACAAGTTTATCGAGCTTGTCAGCTTCTGGAACAACGATACTATCTGTTACAATCACTTGTTTAATATTGTCATCAGATAAAGCTTCAATCGCACCTTTTGACATCACAGCATGTGTTGCACAAGCATAAATATCTGTTGCACCAGCAGCTTTAAGTGCACGCGCTGCATCAGTCATCATTGTCCCTGTATCAATCATATCATCAATAATGATACAACGACGCCCTTTTACATCGCCAATAATTGATGTTGCTGCAATATTATCAGCAAAATCAGATCCACGTTTATCAACAATAGCAATTTGTGCTTTGAGCTTTTCAGCCATATTACGAGCACCTTTAACACTATTATGATCAGGTGAAATCACAACAACATCATCTGTAATCCCATTTTCAATGAAGTATTTAGCTTGGATTTCTAAAGAAACTAAATGATCAACTGGAATGTTAAAGAATCCTTGTAATTGAGCGGCATGTAAATCAAGTGTAATTACACGAGAAACACCGGCTAATTGAATAAAGTTTGCAACTAACTTAGCTGTAATAGGTTCACGTGAACGTGCTTTACGATCTGAACGTGCATAACCATAATAAGGCATTACAACGTTAATTGTACCCGCACTTGCACGACGTAACGCATCAACCATAATCAAAAGTTCCAGTAAATTTTCATTTACTGGATTTGAGATTGATTGGATAACATAAACATCTGCGCCACGAATACTTTCATCAATGTTGATTTGAATTTCGCCATCACTGAAATGTTTCACGGATGCTGTAGAAAGACTAGTATTTAAAACCTTAGCCACCTTCTCCGCTAATTCAACGTTAGAATTAAGTGCAAATAATTTTAATTGACCTTTTGCGAATTGACCCGACATGATAGCCTCCGTTATTAATCTGTATTTTTTCTTTATAGTTCTATTATAATGAATTTACACTTAAATTACTATGCTCTAAGTAAAAAGTTTAAGATTATCTGAATTGTTCCTTCAGACTAAACGACAATCCTTATGTTTAATGGTAAAATAGACAGATACGAACTTAAAAATATAACTTAATTATGGGGGACACAAAAATTGTCTAGCGGTACAGTTATCATCAATTTGATTGTTATCTTTGTGACATTATTTGCAGCAGCATTCTTCGTTGCCGCAGAATTTGCACTTGTCCAAGCACGTCCAAGTGCCATCGAAGCTGATATCGAAGCAGGTATTGGAAATCGAAAAAAACAAGAAAGAGCATTAAAAATGCTTAACCATTTGAATGAATACCTTTCAACAACACAGGTTGGTGTCAGTGTTGCTGGTATTATTCTGGGTTGGGTTGGTGAAAAAACCATTGAATTTTTACTTGTAGATGTGCTTAAACTATTCCATTTTGCTTCTGAATCAGGGTTAAATATCATTGGCGCAATTATCGGGGTTTTAATCCTTACTTACGTTGAAGTGGTTTACACAGAAATTGTGCCTAAAAACTTAAGTATCGATATGCCCGTTCAAGTTTTAATGGTTGTTATAACACCATTACGCTACTTTCATCTTGCCTTTTACCCATTAGTTTGGTTATTAAATAACTCAGCAACACGTGTTGCTAAAATGATTGGTATTACGCCAACTGATGAAAATAGTGAAGTTTTTACTCAAAAAGAAATTTTATCTTTATCTCAAAATGCCGTTTCAGGTGGTGAATTAGATAGAGATGATTATGTCTATATGCAACGTGCCTTTGATTTAAATGACAAAATTGCTAAAGATATTATGGTCGATCGAACAAGTCTTTATGTCGTAGATATTACAGATACTGTGCACGATGTCGTTAAAGATTATTTACATCAGGGTTATAGCCGTTTTCCAGTAGTTGCTAACAATGATAAAGATAAAATTCTTGGTTACGTCTATATCTACGATTTAGTTAGACAAGCTGAGATTGATGATACTGTCTTAATTAGTAAACTACTTAGAACAATTATTACAGTACCAGAAACAACACCTATTAGAACATTATTAAGCCAAATGATTAGTAAACAAACACCTATCGTTGTTGTCCTTGATGAATATGGTGGTACAAGTGGTATTGTAACGGATAAAGATATTTATGAAGAATTATTTGGAACGGTTAAAGATGAAATTGATGACGTTTCAAGTGAATACATTATCAAAAATGATGATGGTTCATATAATATTAGTGGTAAAACGACTTTATATGATTTCGAACGCTTCTTTAAATTTAAAAATAAAGCGATGAAAGCATCTGAAAGTGTTACATTAGCAGGTTTCATTCTCGAAAATCATAAAGTTAAATTAAATGATGTCATCAAGTTTGATGCTTTTGAATTTAAGATTATTGAGTTTAAACGTAACTACATTGATTGGTTTAATGTTAAACATACGACGACTCAGGTAGACGCAATTGAAGAACAATGAACTGATAAGAAATAATTTAGTCATTACTAATTGGAGGGAATTTTATATTTATGCCTACTCGTAGAGAACTATATCAGCAGGAATCAATTGCAGATTCCACTTCTAATCCAAGTAAAAATCGTCACTCATCGTTGCCAAAAAATGGTAAGAAAAAACCAAATAAAAAACGTCGTCGTTTAATTCTTCTTTTATTGCTCTTACTTTTGGTCGGTGGCGGTATTTATGCATACAGAGCTTACGCAAACGCAAAAAAAGCAGCTGATTCAATTTATACGCCGACAAAAGTCGCTAAAGCTAGAAACGTTTCTTCAGTCTTAAAATCAGGCTATCCAATTTCAATTCTCCTTTTAGGAACCGATGATGGTGCGTTAGGCCGTGCAAAAGTTGGCGGTCGAACAGATACCTTAATTGTCGCAACTTTAAATCCTAAAACGGAATCAATGACGTTAGTCAGTTTACCCCGAGATGCAGAAGTTGCGGTTTCTGGTTATGAATCAGAATTCCCAAGTAAATTAAATTCTGCCTATGCTTATGGTGGTCCTGCTTCTGCTGTTAAAACAGTCGAGAAATATTTGAACGTCCCTATTGATTTCTATGCAACCATTAATATGGGCGGACTCGAAACATTAGTTAATGCGGTTGGTGGCGTTGATGTCACACCACCACTATCGTTCACCTATCAAGGTGCACACTTTAAAAAAGGTGTTAAAACTCATGTTAATGGTGCAGATGCATTATCTTATGCCCGAATGCGTCATGAGGATCCACTTGGTGATTATGGCCGTCAAAAACGTCAACGCCAGATTATCATGTCTGTTGCCTTACAGAGTACAAACTTACAAAACTTATTAAATCAAAAATTCTTAGACACGATGTCTTCTCAATTGAAAACAGATTTATCATTTGATGATTTAGTGACTCTAGGAACTAGCTATCGTGTTGCCACGCACCATTCAAAATCTGATCACCTACAAGGAACTGGAACCATGATTAACGGTGAAGCTTTTGAAGTCGCTGATACACCAGAGAAGCAACGTATTACCGATAAACTTAGATCTGCCTTAGATTTAGTTAAAGCAGAAACGGGCAATACTTTATTAACAAATTCAACAATTAACACAACTCGAAAATAATGACCTATACACTACTCGCATCATCAAGAAGGCAACTTCTGATGATGCTTTTTTATTTATATTGATTAAATTTCATATAGAAAATAGGTCCGTAAAAAAAATTTATTTTATTCATACATTTCATTTGTAAACGGTACCATAAAGTGTAATAATAGATGGTACAAGATACTTTGTTATTTAAATGAAAGTGGGGATTTATATTATGTCAGAAAAAATTAAAGCATCAATTGCAATGTTAAAGGTATTACAGGATTGGAAAGTTGAAAATGTCTATGGGTTACCCGGTGGATCATTCAATACAACAATGCGTGCTCTTGAATCAGAAAAAGAAAACATTAATTACGTTCAAGTACGTCATGAAGAAGTTGGGGCACTTGCTGCTGCCGCTGAAGCAAAACTAACTGGTAAAGTTGGGGTTGTCTTTGGTTCAGCAGGTCCTGGGGCAACACATTTATTCAATGGTTTATATGACGCACAACAAGACCATGTTCCTGTTCTTGCTTTAATCGGTCAGGTTGCTTCATCTGCAATGAACATGGATTCATTCCAAGAAATGAACGAAAATCCAATGTTTGCTGACGTTTCTGTCTATAATAGAACAGTTATGACTCCAGAAAGCTTACCTCGTGTAATTGATCAAGCTATCAGAACAGCTTACCAATACAAAGGTGTAGCAGTTGTTACAATTCCAAATGACTTTGGTTGGATGGATATCGACGCTGACAGTTATTACGCTTCAGGTCACAATTACACAACACCTATTTTACCTGAACCAAATGATTCAAAAATTAAAGAGGCTTTAGCACTTATTAAAGAAGCTAAACAACCTGTTTTATTCGCTGGTATTGGTACAAAAGGTGCTACTGATGAAGTAATTGCTTTCTCTGAACATTTTAAAATGCCTGTAATTATTACAGCTATCAATAAAGGAACTGTTCCTGATAGTTATCGTGCTAACTTAGGGTCAACTTACCGAGTTGCAACAAAACCTGCTGATGAAGCAATTGCTGCCGCTGACTTAGTTGTCTTTGTAGGAGCTGATTTACCTTTCTCACAAACTAAAAAAGTCTTAAAACCCGATATGAAATTTATCCAAATCGATATTGATGCATCAAAAATTGGTAAACGTCATGCAGTTGATGTCGCTTTACTCAGTGATGCTAAGAAAACATTAGCTCGCTTTGTTGAATTAGCTGGTGCTCCTGTTGAAAGTCGTCCATTCTTCGATGCAACTATTGAAGATATGGCTAACTGGCGTACTTACCTCAAGAAATTTGAGGACAAGACAACAACACCACTTCAACCTGCTTCTGTCTTTAAAGAAATCAACAAACATGCCACAGGCGATGACATTTTCGCAGTTGATGTTGGTAATGTTACAATGAATAGCTTACGTTACTTAGATATGAATCCTAAACAAAAATTCACAACATCTGCCTTATTTGCAACAATGGGTTATGGTATGGGTGCAGCAATTGCTGCTAAATCAGCCTTCCCTGACCGTCAAGTCTTTAACCTTGTCGGTGATGGCGCATTTGCTATGATTGTTCAAGATTTATTAACACAAGTAAAATACAAACAACATGTCATTAATATTGTCTTCTCTAACCAACATTTTGGTTTCATTCAAGATGAACAAGAAGATGAAGGTCAACCATTCTATGGTATTGATTTCAATGACGCAGATTGGGCACAAGTCGGAAGCGCTATGGGTACGCTTGGTATCTCAGTTTCTACACATGACGAATTAGTTGCCGCATTTGAAACAGCTATAAAAGCAGAAGGTCCTGTTGTTATTGATGTTAAAATCACTGACGACCGTGCCATCCCTGTTGAAGATTTAGCTGTCGATCCAAAACATTTCTCAGCTGAAGAAATCGCTGCTTACCGTAAACGTTACGAAGCAGAAGACTTACTTGTCTTAGATGATTTAATCGAGAAATACTCAAAATAATGCCCTCACGAATAAAATAGCTATTCCTAAGAGATAGTTATTTTTAAATAACAAAAGACTGTAATGAAGATAACTATCCTCTTCATTACAGTCTTTTTTTTTGGGTTCTATTTTAATTTTACAGGTAGATCTTTTTTTGAAACTTCTTCCCATGAAATAACACCTTTTTTTTCATTATAGGCTAATTTTAAATAGGCGCCTTGACGTAACGGTCTTTCTTTATTCCCATTAAACGTTAATTTCTTAGCTTCATTTTTAGTATTATAAGCCATTTGATTATAGCTATAATCGGCATACGTTTTTCCATTTTGATCCTTTTTAACCACTTTTTTACCTGTTTCTGTTATCTGTGTGTAGTAATCCTGAGTTGAGTAATTAGTCCTATAGTATAAGTACCCGCCGCCAACTAATAGAATAGCGATAATTAATACAATTATTTTTTTCATTTATTCTACCTCCTTTTATTTAATTCATAATCTCAAATAACCATGCATTAAACCACTAATTTGACTTGTACTAATCGAAGATTATCAAAAAATTATATTATAATCCTTTTTTACTCATTTAATTCTATATAATGATACAATACTAACCATACAAACATTAGGAGGTTACGATTATGACAAAAACTCACCAACTAGTTAATAGAAATGAAGTACCTGAAGCACTAACATGGGATTTAACAGCCATTTATCCAAATGATCTTGCATTCCAGACGGATATCGATTTAGTTCGTGACCTCGTTCAAACCTTTGTTTCTACTTACCATAGCCATTTAGGAGAACTAGCTCCAATTAGTACCGCCTTCAATGACTTGGAAGATATTTACACTCGCTTATCACATATTGAACATTATGCATTTTTACAGCAAGCAGTTGATATTACTGATGCAACAGCCAATCAGTTAATGCGCGATTTTGAAGCACTTTCTGCCGAAATTACGACAAAACTGGTTTTCTTTGATATTGAATTACTAGAAAATCCAGTTAAATTATTGGACGACGTTGTTGCAACAAATCCAAAATTAAAAGCTTATATTCGTCAATTAAAGAAACAAAAAGAATTCCAGTTAAGTCCTGAGGTTGAACAAGTCCTTGCGACCTTCCAACCTAATTTTTCTGCACCAGAATCAGTTTACGGTCAAACTCGAGCAGCTGATATGGACTTTTCTGATTTTGAAGTAAATGGTGTGACATATCCAATGTCATTTGTTTTATATGAAAATACGTACCAATACAATCCAGACGCAGCTATTCGTCATGCAGCATTTAAAAGCTTCTCAACAACATTAAATCATTATAAGCATACAATTGCGGCTAACTATTATAATCAAGTATCTATGGAGAAAAGAATTGCTACTTTACGTGGCTATCATTCAGTTTTTGATTACTTATTAGCAGAACAAGAAGTTGACCGTTCATTATTCAATCGTCAAATTGATACAATCATGACTAAATTAGCACCTGTTATGCAAAAATACGCTGCACATGTCAAAGAAGTTCGCGGTTTAGATAAAATGACCTTTGCTGATTTACAAATCGATTTAGATCCTGATTTCGCACCAGAAGTTTCAATTGAAGAAGCTAAGAAATATGTCAACGATGCAGTTGCGCCACTTGGATCTGACTATCAAGCCATGGTTGCTCGTTCATTCCCAGAACGTTGGGTTGATTTTCCACAAAATATTGGTAAGGAAACGGGTGGCTTTGAAAC
The DNA here is from genome assembly GCF_056782155.1 of Dellaglioa sp. CoH-55-MRSF-9. The sequence goes on from NZ_JBXAYG010000005.1 coordinate 32,075, forward strand.
AACTCCTTATGGCAAACATCCTTATATTTTAATGTCATGGACGAACGAATTAGCCGATGTCTATACTTTAATTCATGAGCTCGGTCATGCAGGGCAAGCCATTTTAACACAGGATAACCAATCAATTTTGGGTAGTGAACCTTCTACTTATTTGGTTGAAGCGCCTTCTACATTCAATGAACTATTACTAACAAGTTCAATTGAAAATCAATCAAGTGAACCTCGCTTAAAACGTTTTGCTTATTCAAAAATGTTAACGAATACTTATTTCCATAACTTTGTGACCCATTTACTTGAAGCAGCTTACCAACGTGAAGTTTATCAACTCATTGACGCTGGACAAGGATTTGATGGTGATCAATTAAGTGAAATTAAACGTCATGTCCTTGAAGCATTCTGGGGACCAGATGTTGAAATAAATGACGGTGCTGAACTAACTTGGATGCGCCAATCACACTATTACATGGGCCTCTATTCATACACATATTCAGCAGGTCTTGCCATTTCAACACAAGCACACTTGAACTTATTGAAAGATCCAGAAAATACGACAGAAGCTTGGCTTGCCTTCTTAAAATTAGGTGGCGAATTAGCCCCAATTGAAGCAGCTAAAGTTGCAGGCGTTGATATCACTACGGATGAACCTCTCAATCAAACAATTCAATTTTTAGATGATACCGTGAATAAAATCATTGCTTTAACGAAAGAAATTTAAAAATAAAGGAGAGACACTAAAAAGTTTAGTGTCTCTCCTTTATTTTTTATGCAGGTGGTGTGTTACTTAATACCCATTTTACCTGGGCTGTATATGAACCGCGATGGATTTCACTTGGATCTGCTTTAACCAAAACACCCGCATCTTTGTCCCATGGTACGGTTGTCGTTTTTGTCGTTGATGTTCCTGACAAAATTTCAAGACTTGCCGAACCTAAAACTTGAGCCTTATCTCCGGCTGTTGCTCGATACACAATCGCATCTTTAATTGTATTACTATCTGAAGTAAGATCACTTGCTGAAACTGACAACTGCCAAGTCCCAGGTAATGATGTTTCTAATGCTACAGAAAAATCAGTTTGACGAGGTAATATTGTCGTTTTTCCTGGAATTTTAGTTGTCCCAAAATTTAAACTACCGTTAGTTGTTAGTCCCATTTTACCTGAAACAACGACAGTAATAGTTTTCACGTCAGATTTATTACCGTCTGTATCGACAGCATAAACAGTTAAAACATGACTACCAATTGCTAAGTTATCTGGTAATTTGTAAGTTCCAGAATGGTCCTGACCAGCTTTTACGTTATCATATGTTTCCATTAAAACAGGTGCATTTGACCCTTCTTGATAGTACGTTTTAATGGTTGCACTATCATCAGACTCATGGTAACTCAAAGAATAAGGCGCATTCACTGTTGTACCACTATCATCTAAAGTAAACGTTGGTTTATTAGAGTTCACAATAATATCAGCCGTATATGACGTTGTTTGGTTCCCATATTGATCAGTTGCCATCACAGTATATGGGTTTTTACCAACCTTTAATTGACTACTTGGAACGCTAACACTAAATTTACCGTCTGTTCCGACGTTAGCTGATACTGAGTAACTACCATTGACTTTAATTGCTGCAGTTGTCGTTCCTGCTGGGAAAGTTCCCCCAAGACTTGAAACTACTGTTCCGGCAATAGTTGCTGCTTCATTTTGATTAACCTTGATGTCATTAATTCCTGATATCGTTAATGTTCGTGTGCCTCCAATTGTGAATTTGGCTGCATTTGATTGGATAACCGCATTAGATCCAGAAAATTCACTTACTGGACTATTAACAACTGTATCGGCTGCAACTTTGTCAGCAGTTCCTGTAAGTGTTACTTTTGCACTTGAATACTTAGCTGTTGATAAATCATTCTTAAGGACCTTAACAATTGCCCCATTTGACATCTTTGTTAAATCAATGGTTTCTGAGTCCGTTGCTGCCCCTGAATAAGTAATTGTTCCCGTTTTTAACGTCACATTATTGGGAACCTTCAAGCCAGCACTAATTGTTTTCCAATCTTGTTTACCACCTAAATATTTTAAATTTGTTACAAAATCTAATGAATCTCCAGAGTGTACTAGACCATCATTAGTAACATCTTTATTTTTTTGAGTTGTATCTGTTACTGTCTGAGTTGCAGTTGCATCAACTAAACCTGGAACTTTTTCAAACATTATCAAGTTAGTTTCATAACTACCACCCGTTGATCCAGTAAATCCCCAACGAACTGCGCCATTCGAATTGAATTTAGCCTTATCAATTGACACAGTCGCGCTCTTACCTGTTGTCATAACATTTGTTTTTGGATTTTTATCATCAATTGTGTAAGTCATAGAGCCTGTTGTACTCGTTCCAGCAGAATATTTCAACGTCAAATGATGCCATAACGCGTTAGATAGATTTGCTCCGTAATCAATTAACCCAAGGTGATTTTGATAGTAAAAATAGGCGGTGTGTATTGGAAAAAAACCCGAGTCTTTACTATCCCGTGTATAACTATTAGTATCTGCAGGATAACCACTAGCTATGTGATTACCTGTGACAGCAGTATAATCAAAGCTATTCCCGGAAGTTTGACCCCCATTATTAAAGGTATCGAACTCTAACGCCCAACTGTTTTGTATCCCTGTTTTAACTAGTTTCGAAACATCACTATAACCTGATGTTGTTCCAAAAATACCCTCAGGTAGTATATCATTAGCCCAAACACCTAATGTTTCACCACTACCAGTTGAAATAGCTGCATTTCCTTTAGCATCATTTTGTAATACTAATGCCATACCATCTCCGGCTGCAGCGCCTCCATTACCAAGATATACCCACATTGACGCTGTTGAATCTTTGTTCAAATCGAATGTATTACCATCAGTTGACCAAACAGCTGCCTTTTGATCTTTATTATCAGTAATTGTTACGACCGATTTTGTAGCAGCATTTGCATCCGTTGTTATGACATTTCCAGACGTTAAATTAACTGTTTTACTAACTTCAGATACACCAGCCCCAGTTCCGCGTTGAAATATACCATTCAAAGTGATCCCACTTGGCGCGGTCTGTATTGCATAATTATAATCTGTTTCTGCCGACACACTTGAAAAAGTAGCTAAGAAAGTCGCCGCTAAAACAAACACTAATAAATTTATTTTTTTATGATTAATCCCCATAACCCGCACCCCATTCTCTATCTTTATTACTTATAGTATACGCTTAAATAGAATTAATATTATCCATAAATTTCTTATAAACGCTCATTATTTGATGGTTTTAGGGTCCTTTTCAGGTAATAGTTATTTAATCCTGTATGCCAATTGGTATACCAGTATTCGTCAGCTATAATGTATCATTAAATAAAAAAGTAAGCTTACAATATTGTAAGCTCACTTCAATTTAATACCTAATAAAGCAACTAAAATTGTTGCCTGGTAAGCATTAATCGTTAATCCACGAACCAGCTTAGGATCCAGTATAACTGTTTCAAATTCACTCTCAGAGAAATCCACAGACTTCATGTTGGTCTCAATAAAATCGCAACCTTCAATATTACTTTCAGGGAATGTTAATTTCTTCTTGATTTCAACCGCTTGAAAACTGGTTTCTTTTAAATCACAACGTCTAAATTCAACTTCTTGGAAATTAGCGACACTAAAATTAGAATAGCTTAACTGACAATCTCTAAATGTCGTTTCTTTAAAAACAGTACGATTAGAAAAGTCACACCCCATCATCCGACAGCTTTTAATTTCAGTTCTAAAAAAATAACTTTCATTAAATTCTGCGTTCAAAAACTCACAATGATCAATTACAGTATCTAACCATTCGCTACGCACAAAGTCAGTTTGTTCAAAGGTACAATGATCAAAAGTGACTGAATCAACTCGTACTGTCTCAAAAGAAGCCTCAATCGTACAATTATGGTAAGTTAATCCATATCTAATATCATCAAATGAAATGGTTTGTCCTTCAACAACTTGATTATCCAAAATAATTCACTCCTAAATGTTTACTTAAAACGCTATTTATAAATTTTAACATATTTATTCACAAATACTTAAGACCTTTTTTAGTTAGAAGATAATAAAAAAGATAAATCAGATTATTCTGATTTATCTTTTCTTTAACCTTTATTTTCTTTTTTATCCTTTTTAATAAAGAATAATAGTAGTGCTCCTAATATTAGAACGAATCCTACTAAGACAACCATCACAGATTTTTCTTCATTTGTCTGTGGTAAAATACCACCTACAGATGATACTGAGCCTTTTATGTCTTTTTCAGGATTAACAGTCGTTTTTCTTTCAGGTACACTAGTTGGTTGTGTCACTTTGGTATTCTCTTTAAAACCGATAGTCACATTCGTAGAACCGGCTTCGGTTGTTGCCGCACTAACCATTTGATTAGTATTCAGCATGACAACTCCCAAAAGTAACATTGCTATAATCATAATCTTTTTCTTCATGAGACTAACCTCCCCCAAGGAATACTTTAAAGATTCTTGTTAAAAAGCATTATATAGTGATTGCCACCATATAATGCTTTTTAAACAACTTATTTAAGCAGGTACGTCAGAAAGTGTCCAGTTCATTTTTGTTGAGTAAGCTTCTGCTTTAGCAACACCAGCAGGGACAGTTAATGAAATGTCTCCAGCTGCAAGTGTATCAACAGTAACACCACTACCAGTATCTTTAACAGCATTTAAAGCAACGCCAGCTGTTGTTAAATCTGTAACAGCATTTGAAACAGCTGTAGTTGTTCCAGTTGTTGCTTCAGCAACAACTACTTTACCTTTGCCTGTTGAAAGAACAGCACCAGTTAATTCATCACTACCACTCTTAAATTGGTCAGCTTGAACAGAAAGTGCCCAACCAGCATTTGTTCCACGAACATCCCCAACTTCAATAGCAAGATCTTTTGCTGATTTAACAGTCAATGCTTTTGTAGGAATTTCAATATCTGAACCAAAGTCTACTGTTTTTGTAGCGTAGACAATAGCAAGGTTACCACTATTACCAGTTCCACCACCATCACCAGGATCTGTTGGGTCTGTTGGGTTTGTTGGGTTAACTGGAGGGATTACTTGTCCTTCATCGCCAGCCTTAAACGAAACACTAGCATCAGTTGATGCACCTTGAGCAAGTGTTGCTGCATTTACATGACTTGAAACTGCTAAACCTGCACCTAAAATTGTTGCTGCTAATAATGCACTTGTTAAACCTTTTTTCATAATCTAATCCCCCATAATTCTATCTTTTTTATTGTAAATAATTAAACAGCTGGTGTATCTGATAAAGTCCATGTTAACGTTGAAGCATACGCGATATCTGCTTTAGCAACGCCAGCTGGAATTGTTAATTTAACATTTTCTTTTTTAATGTTATCAACGTTAATACCTGCACCAGCGTCTGCTGTAGCACCAAGAACAACCCCAGAAGTTGTTGTATCAGCAATTGCTGATGACACTGCATGGTTAGCTGTAGAACCATTACCAACTGAAACAGCACCTGCGCCTAAACTAATTGCAGCGCCGCCAAGTTTTTCTGATTCATCAGCGTTAGCTAATTGCTTAGAACTTACTGATAAAGTCCAACCAGCATTTGTTCCACGAACATCACCAACTTCAACTGCAACATCTGTATCAGACGTTAAGTTAACCGTATTTGCCGTAATTTCATTTTCAGTACCAAAACTAATTGCTTTAGTAGCATAGATAATAGCAAGATTACCACTGTTACCAGTATTACCGTTATCCCCAGGTTCTGTTGGTTTTGTTGGATCTGTTGGGTCAACTGGAGGGATAACTTGTCCTTCATCGCCAGCTTTAAATTGAACACCAGTTGTTGTTGTTGCAGGTGTCATATCAGCAGCGTTTACGCTACCTGATACTGCTAAGCCTGCACCTAAGATTGTTGCTGATAATAATGCACTTGTTAATACGTTTTTCATAATTTATTTCCCCCGAATTTGTTATTTAATTTAAACAGCTGGTACGTCTGAAAGACTCCAGTTTAACGTTGTTGCATAAGTATCAGCTTTAGCTGAACCTGCAGGAATTGTCAAAGTCATGTTGTCTGCACGAATCTTATCTGCATTTAAACCAGCACCTTCGCCTGTTTTAGCTGATAAGACAGTTCCACCATCAGTAACCGCTGCAACTGCAGCAGCTGATGCAGGTGTTGGTGTAGCACCGGTACCAATTAAGGTATTATCACCTTTACCTAAAGCTAAGACAGCTCCAGCTAATTCGCCAGACTTTGTACTTTTGAATTGATCTGCTTTAACTGATAATGTCCAACCAGCATCTGTTCCTCGAGTATCGGCAACTTGAAGAGAAATAAAGTTACTACCTTTAAGGTCTTGTTTACTTGCTGAAACAGGTACAGTAGTGCTAACAGAACCAGTTCCATCATCTTTTGGAATCCCAAATGTTACAGCCTTTGTTGCATATACAATTGCTAAAGGACCAGCATGTCCTGTTTCACCGCCACCACCATCACCAGGATCTGTTGGGTCAACTGGGTCTGTTGGGTCAACTGGGTCTGTTGGATCTGTACCTGGTGTAAATGTTACTGAACCGTCAGTTGTTGCACTATCTGGTAAGACAGTATCTGCAGCATTTACGTTACTTGATACTGCTAAACCTGCACCTAAAATTGTTGTTGCTAATAATGAACTTGTTAAACTTTTTTTCATAATATATTTCCCCCAAATTTTTTTAATATTTCACCCGACTCTAACCTAATTAAGCAGGAGCGTCAGTCAATGTCCAAGTTAATGTTGTTGAGTATGCAGCAGCATGTGCTGTACCACCAACAACCCCTAAGTTAATACCCTTTTGTGCATAACTTGTTGTAGTTTCCCCTGCACCTTTGTCAACAGGTGCACTAATTGTTGCACCACCATCTAAGACGTTGCCTGTAGCTGTTGCTGTTACCTCAGGTACGTCACCAATATTATTCGATGCAGTACCATCAGGGAGTGACAATGTAGCACCTTCTAGTTCTACAGATTTAGCTGTAGGATCAGCAACAGTATCTACAACACTCATAAATGGTGTACCACTAACCTTAACGCTCCAACCAACAAATGTTCCACGAAGATCACTAACACTTACATTAATACCACTATTTGAATTTAATGTAGTATTCGCTGCAGAAATTGCTTCTTTACCAAAATCAACTTTACTTGTGACATTTGTAATTGACAATGATGCACTATTAGGATCTGTTGGATCTATTCCGCCAGCTGTAAACGTGGCACTTGCCGTTGTATCTTTTGATGTAGCAGTATCTGCTGCAGATACCTTACTTATTGTTCCGAAACCTAATACCACACCACTAATCATTACTGTTGTTAATAAAGTTTTTTTCATCATTGTTTCCCCCATTTTTCGTATACACTCACTATAGTCGATATTTGACCTAAAAACGGTCAATATTTCATGGTTAAGTGTTTTCTTTTGACAGTCATAATTACTTAATTCTTATTTAGTTATTCTTTTCTATAAAATTATAATACCAAAATTATTTCATTTAAAACGACCAACATTTACGTGTTAGGTGTCATTTTTTGACGTTATTTTACTGGGACACTTGATAATGTCCAATTCAAGTCTGCTTTATAGGCAGTTGCTCTAAGCTTTGATGGATCTGCCTTTAACAAAATACCGGTTCCATCATCGTTAAACTCCTTTCCTGTATCATTTACACCATTACCTGATAAAACGGTTATGCCAGCATCATTAATGATTTGCTCTGTAGCATTGGCATCACTTTTAAAGACCAAAGCATCTGGATCATCAGTTAATCCTGTTGATTTTACAGTCAACACCCAGTTACCGGCATCCACAGCTGAAAGGTCCACATTAAGACCAATTAATGGTGTTAAATTGGTTTTTTCATTTGGTATTTTAATTTTATCTCCATAATTTAAATTATTAATGCTATTAATTTTTAACGTTTTAGTTGGTTTTTTAACATTAAGGATGAATTTTTTAACAGTCGCATTACCTTGATCATCCGTTGTTGTGACGGTTATTGTATGTTGTTTAACCGTCAAGTCGGTCATCTTAATCGTATTAGTATGATCTTTACCTAGCGTTTTACTATTATCGTACTCCTCCTTATATTGACTGGTGTGTGCTACATCACCATAAGAATCTGTAATTTGAGTTGTTAAGGTCGTTGCATGATCACTATTCACCGTGTAGCTCACTGGGTACTCAGTACTTGCGACATCAACTACTGGGATATCCGTATTAGTCGTACTGTCTAATTTATCGCCTGCAATTGCATCTACTTTAATCTTAGGATTTGGTATGGTTACAATGATAGTTCCCTTAGTTGGAAAACTAGTTCCCCCACCTATTACTCTTGTAGCTGTAAGCTCAACTTTATTTTCCCCAATTGCTAGATCAGAATTTTTAATTGTAACTGGTGCTTGCATGAGTGTTTCTATTGGATCATACGATGTTGGATGAAAAGGTGCGTAAATTGTTGCCGTACTATCTGGTTTGGTTACTTGCACATTGAATACGTAGTTATCTAAAGATACGGCAGGATAGTACCCAGGTGATCCTTCTGGTGTTCCTGAGCCATCAACGCTATTTCCATTACCCGCATCATCCTGACTATAAAATAGGTCAGCTAACGCTGCATCTGCAGGCATTATTGTTGATTCTTTGCTAAGTACATCGTCAATGCTAATCGTTTTTTTACTTCCACCCAGAAACATCCCTACAATCTCTGCATTTTTATAATCATCAAATAACGTACGTGTTGTGCTACTTTGTTTTTTAGCCTGTTCTACTTGTTTCTTTTCGTCTTTTTGACTATCTAGTTTTTCACTAGATAGTGTAGACGACGCTGATTCTGAACTTGTTGCATTTGTCGTATCAACTTCTGAATCTATTTTTTCATCAGATACACTACTACTTGAGCTACTAGAATCTGCCTTATTTGATTCTGTTGATTCACTTAATACATTTTCTAAAGTTTGCTCTTTTATAGTCGCAATACTTGAACTAGTTGCTTCTTCTTGTTCACTTGCTGATATAGTTTCATTCAACGCTGTTCCCCCGAACAACATCATCGCACACAAACTACCTATCACAATTCTATTTTTTGGTTTCATAATAATCCCCCAGGATTCTCTTTTTAGTTTATGTCGTTAACCAATTACCGTTATAATATCATCTATATTCGGTAGACAACATTCAACATTTGCGACCTAGATGTGTTTTTTTGACATTTTAATCATAATTATATTTACTTCTTATAGTATGTATCACAAAATTTGATTGTACTTTATTTCATTTTTCTTTATACTTAACCATAGCTATCACTGCACCAGTATCATAAAATATTTTATCCATATGGAGGCTATTATTTTGCTAGAATCAGAAAAAACATTACGTTGGTATAACGTTGCTTTAATTGCATTCGTTTCCGTTTGGGGACTTGCAAATGTCTTTAACAACTTTGCTAACCAAGGACTCACTGTTATTACATCTTGGATTTTAATCATGATTTTTTACTTTGTTCCTTATACTTTAATTGTTGGTCAATTAGGCTCAACATTTAAAGATGCCAGCGGTGGTGTGTCTTCATGGGTGAAAGAAACTTCAACCAAGAGACTTGCCTACTATGCAGCTTGGACTTATTGGGTCGTACATATTCCTTACCTAGCACAAAAACCACAAGGTATTTTAATTGCCTTTAGTTGGTTATTCAAAGGTAACGGAAATTTCGTTAATGAAACTTCTGCTATGACCGTTTCACTTATGGGCTTAGTCATTTTCATTTTCTTCTTATGGATTGCCTCAAAGGGACTTGCTACTTTAAGTCGAATTGGTAGTGTTGCCGGAACAGCAATGTTCGTTATGTCATTATTATTCATCTTGTTGGCAGTTTCAGCGCCATTCATGACGCATGCTAAAATTCAAACACCTGATATGGGTGCCATTAAATCATATCTACCTAACTTTAACTTCGCCTACTTCACAACGATTTCAATGTTAGTTTTCGCTGTTGGTGGTGCTGAAAAGATTTCTCCCTATGTTAATAAAACAAAAAACTCAGCTAAAGAATTTCCAAAAGGAATGTTAGCATTGGCCGCAATGGTTGCCATCTGTGCTATTTTAGGTTCGTTCGCTATGGGATTCTTATTTAACGGAACTAACATCCCTGATGATTTAATCACAAATGGTCCTTACGAAGGTTTCTTACGTCTTGGTAGTTTCTATCACGTAGGTAATTTATTCATGATTCTATACGCAATTGCCAATGCGATGGCTCAAATTTCAGCGCTTGCTTTCTCAATTGATGCACCATTAAAAATTCTTTTAGGTGATGCTGATCCAAACTTCATTCCTAAAAGCTTGTCAAAACTTAATAAAAAAGGAACTCCCGTTAATGGTTATGCCATGACTGGTGTTTTAGTTAGTATTTTAATTATCATTCCTGCAATCGGGATTGGTAACATGAACGCATTATACAAATGGTTATTGAACCTAAATGCGGTTGTCATGCCTATGCGTTATCTCTGGGTATTCTTCGCTTACATGCTATTAAACAAACAATTGAAGAATTTCAAAGCCGGTTACAAGTTTGTTAAGAATCCTGTCGTTGGTTACATTGTTGGTGCTTGGTGTTTCTTATTCACTGCATTCGCTTGTATCCTAGGAGTTGTTCCTAAATTAAACTACTCAGATAGCCCTTCTAACTACTTGTTCCAATTAACACTTAATATTGTCACACCACTTGTCTTAGTTGCATTAGGTTTAATCCTCCCTGCAATTGCACGTCGCGGTAACAAAAAAGCCCTATAAAATTAATCTTAACTAAAATCTTATATTCACAAATAAACCTTATGCCTAAAAGCATAAGGTTTATTTAATTTTATGGTTTTTAATTTTCATATTAGGTATACTAGAGCAGTTAAATAAAATTTTGGAAGGAATCTATTTGTATGAATATTATTGTTATGTTAAAAGTTATTATTTTGGGAGTTGTCGAAGGAATTACAGAATGGCTTCCTATTAGTTCAACGGGACATATGATTTTAGTTGACGAATTTTTACAACTAAAAGAAAATGCTGCTTTCATGGAAATGTTCTTCGTTGTTATCCAACTGGGCGCTATCCTAGCAGTTTGTGTGTTGTATTTCCATAAATTAAATCCTTTTTCTCCAAAAAAATCGCAATTAGAAAAAAGAGATACGTGGTCTCTATGGAGTAAAGTCATTGTAGCTGTACTTCCAGCTGCTGTGATTGGGTTAGTTGCTGATGACTGGTTAAATGCGAAATTATATAATTTCCCAGTTGTTGCCTTAATGTTAATTATTTATGGTGTTTTATTCATTATTATTGAAAACAAAAAAGCCGATGCTGTTCCTTCTATTACATCATTCAATCAAGTTACTTACAAAACAGCGTTACTAATCGGTGTTTTCCAAGTTCTTGCTTTAATTCCCGGAACATCACGTTCTGGTGCAACTATTTTAGGTGCCATTTTATTAGGGACTTCTCGATTCATTGCTGCTGAATTTTCATTTTTCTTATCAATTCCAGTTATGTTCGGTGCCAGTCTACTCAAATTAGTTAAATACTTCCATAATGGTTATAGCTTTACCGGTGATCAAACAGCCGTCTTATTACTTGGTTGTGTAGTCGCATTCTTAGTTTCAATTGTTGCAATCAAATTCTTGATGGGTTACATCAAGTCGAAAGATTTCAAACCATTTGGTTGGTACCGTATTATTTTAGGTGCCTTGCTACTCGTTTACTATTTCTTCATTAAATAATTAGACAAAAAAACGCCGATAATATCGGCGTTTTTTTATTTAGTTTTCTTGGCTGGTGCTTTTTTCTTAGTAGTTACTTTCTTTACAGCCGGTTTCTTTTTAGCGGGTACCTTTTTGGCCACGGGCTTTTTCTTGGCTGCCGCCTTTACAGTTGTCGTTTTTTTCTTTGTTGTCGCTTTTTTTGTAGCCGTCGTCTTTTTAACTGCTGGTTTCTTTTTAACAGCTGGTTTTTTCTTAGCTGGAGCTTTCTTTTTCTTTTCAACGACAACTGGTTCTTTTTCTTCAATAATAGGTGGATTTTCAAGGAAAGCTATCTTTTCAGCAATCATAGTTGTGCTTGTCATATTATGATCACTGGGGTTTTCTAAATAATTAGTCACAGATGTAATTTCATCGATTCTTAATTTAGATGCGTTCAGAATTGGTGACTCAACAATCAGATAGACATTAACTTCTGCTTCATCTGTTACTTCATTAAAGAAGCTGGGTAACTTTTTATAATATTTGTATGGTAAATTAAGGATATTTGCTTCAAGTGTAAAAATTGCGGTACCTTCAGGATATTCAATCATCAATTGAACTTCTACAAGCTTACCATCCCGTACATTGTTTTCTAAATCAGCATAACACTTAGCGAATAATTCTGGTACACCAATCGCTTGGACATCTTCTGGTGTGGCAGTATAAAAAATCTTTGTGTACGCCTCTAACTCAATAGCGGACATGAATTGTTCAACGGTCATTTTCATTAGTTATCTATCCTCCGTATTCTCTCTACATAGTCCATAATATCCTAGATGGCAATAATTGCAAAACATAAATAAAAAAAGGATAACTTTTGTTATCCTTTTTCACTAATACTACTTATTTAGTTGGTACATTACTCAAATTCCATTGCACTGAAGCATCATATTCTTCACTTCTAACCTCGCTAGGTTTAACACGCAATAGAATTCCCGTATCTTTTGCCCACGTTTTAGTTATCTGGTTAGGAGATGAGTTCCCACCCGCAATATCTATCGAATGGTCTTTTAAAGGTGTCCCAATATCTGTCGCTTTTTCTTTGTAAATTAATGCATCTTTTAGCACAGTGCCGCTGGCTCCAACAACATCAGTTCCAGTCAGCTTTAAATTCCATGTACCTGGTACCGATGCAACTACCTGTATACTTAATTCTTCTACAGGGCTATAGGTTGTTTCTTCGTTGGGTATTGGAATATCACTTTGTCCAAAATTTAATGCACCCGTTACCGATGCTATTTCTAAAACACCTGGATCATTAACAGTGATAATTTCTTGACCCGTTACTGAATTACCATATTGATCTTCAACACTTACCGTATAAGTATTTTTTCCAACGTTTAACTTATCTGCAGGCAGCACTTCAGCGTAGTCAATGCTACCCAACTTATTGAATAGCATTGATTTATCACTAAAGGCTTTACCATTCAGCATCGTTGTTATCGTAACGTTATCATTTTCCATTAGTGTATCTGTTTTAACGTTACTCGTAACTTTAATCGACTGACCACTATCAATTGTTTTATCAAGCAATCCTGAAAGTGTCATCTTCTGCTTTAATGCCTTAATGGTAAACGTAGCTAGCTGAGATCTTACTATCGTATTTTGACCATTAAATGTACTAATTGGACTTGTTACTTTGGTATCTGTAGCAACAATTTTAGCTGTCCCATTCATACTGATCGTTGCTGTATCATTACTTTTTGATAAGTTTTTATTTAGACTTGATGTAATGACACCATCTTTAGTTGTTGTATCAAATGTTTGCGTTGTTCCATCGGCGTATTTAATGATACCTTCTTTGTCTAACGTCACAGCATTAGGCGTTTTTAACGAAGCAACGATTTTTTTCCAATCTTGCTTTCCATCATTGTATTTCAAAGTTGTTTGAAGATTAAGTTTATCCCCGCTGTTAGCAATTCCTGATGCGGTAATGTCCTTATTGTTCTGGGTAGTATCTGTCACTTTTTGCGTCGCCGTAACAGAAACTAAATCAGATATTTCTTCAAACATCACTAAATTTGTTTCCCAGTTACCGCCTGTTGCGCCCGTAAATCCCCAAGTCACTTGACCATCAGTGCTCGCAAATTTACTTTTATCAATTGGAACTGTCTTTGCAAGACCACCACCTAATACATCACCCGTACCGGGGACTTTATCTCCAATAGTATAGGTCATTGAGCCGGCAGTTGTAGACGTTGATTTATAATCAATTGACACATGCCACCATCTTCCATTAGATAAGTCAGCGACAGCAAGTAGTCCATCATGAGTTAATTTATTATACTTACTTAAAAAACCATTTTGTTCATAAGTAGCCCTTTGATTAGGATAATTGCTTGCCAGATGATTGTCTTGGATAGTGTTTAAATTATCAAATCCGTTACCCTTGCTTGCCTCACTATTTTTATGTGTATCAAATTCTAACGCCCATGAATTTTTAATAGCTGTTCCTGCAACGGTAGATTCTGATCCACCTTTATCAACACCCCAAACACCTAATGATTCGCCTCCACCAGAAATAGCACTGAGACCACGGCTATCATTTTGTAAAACAAAAGCCATCCCATCACCAGAATTAGCACCCTGATTACCGAAATACATCCACATTGACATTTTATTATTTTTATTAAGATTAAATTTATTGTTTGCTGTAGACCAGGCAGATCCCACTTGGTTAGTTGCATCCGTAATTTTTATAATTGATTTATCTGCGTTATCTGCTGTTTCAGAAACAACATTACCACTAGCATCGAATGTTACAATTTTTGCATTATTTTGTGTTCCTGTTGTTCCAGGTGTCAAAAGTCCATTTGATACTAATGCGTCTGGTGCCGATGCCACTGCGTTAGAATAATCATCAGCATTAACACCTGTAGAGCTAAGCCCTAATGTCACTAACACACCTGTAAAAAGTACAGCTTTCAGCCGTAATATTGTCATAATCCTATCTCCCCCCGGACATTTGAATTTAACCGACAATTAAGTTTATTATTAATTATTTGGTACATTCGTTAGCGTCCAATCTAATTCAGAACTATAGGTTTCAGCTACTTTAATTTCACTTGGTTCAACATCCAATACAATTCCAGAATCTGCTGACCAACTTTTTTCAACCGTAGTTGCTTGACCTACTCCTGTAGACACTATTGTACCATACGTTGGAGAAAGCGGTAACGTGTTTTCCTGATTTGAATTACGAAACCCAATAGTTGAATGCTTTAAAGTACTTTTATCACTTGCTGCAGTTAGTGGTCCTGCAGTCACAGACAATGTCCAGTTTTTAGCTGCTGACGTTTCTAACTTAAGCATATAGCTTGAAGCACGGTTTAAAATACTTCTTTTCGCTGGTATTTTATTATTAAAATTAATTGAATCATCTGATGAAATACTCAACAATCCTACGACAACAGAGATTGTTTGGTTATTAGAAATGTTTCCTTCAGAATCAACCGAATAAATAGTTAACTCGTGCGTTCCAATGGCAAACTTAGTTGTATCTAGTGCTACACTATGATCTTGTGTCGAACCTGGTTTAGTATTTGTATATTTTTCTAATTCAACAGGTGTTCCAGTACTTCCTTCTTTATAGTACGTTGTTAACGCTGCACTATTATCAGCTACTTGGAAAATCAATGTATATGGCGCTACAACGGTTCCTTTATTATCATTTAAAGTTAAAACGGGTTTAATATTAATTTTTTGTGTATATTTTTGCGTCGTATTACCATCTGGATCTGTTACTTGAACATTATAAGAATATTCGCCAGTGGTTAGTTTGTCCTTTGGAATCGTTACGTTAAATGTACCATCCGTTGCGACATCACCCTTAATAGGTGTTGTATCCTCATTAAGTGTCACACTGGCCGTTGTTCCTTTAGCAAAAGTTCCACCTAAACTAGATTTTACCGTTCCACTAATCGTCGCATCCGTTCCATAATTAATATCAATATCTTTAAGGCCATCAATCGTTAAGGCTGTTTTTGGTGATGCTTTAATCGTATAGCTAATAGGATTAGAATCAATCATTGCATTGCTTCCGATGAATTGACCTGCTGAAACAGTCACTGGTGTATCCACTTCAACTGGCATTACTTCACCGATAAATGAAATATGTGAACTTTGTCCAGGTGTAGATAATTCAGGTATTTGCGCGCCGGATAACCCAGCAGGGTCACTTCCATAGATATTACTAGGAAATTTTCCTGTACCAAAATCGTTAGGTATTTCATACCCAGTCCATTTTATATTATTAGCCGGGTATTTTAAATATCCACCTATGCCTGTCCACGATTGTTTTCCACTATCGTAAGTTACGGTAGTGTTGAATTTTACTTTATCTCCAGCTTTTACTTCTCCATTAGCCGAGACATCCTTGTTATTTTGTGTAATATCCGTCATAGTTTGTACCGCAGTCGCATTAACAAGACCTGGTACAGTTTCAAACATAACTAAGTTATTTTCAAAAGAGTCACCCGTTGACCCTGTAAATCCCCAACGGATTTTACCCGTTGTAGAATTAAATTTCGATTTATCAATTGGAACACTTGCCGTCTGCCCTGTCTGACTTGTATCTTCAGTAGGATCCAAGTCTTCTGTTCCTGAAATTGGTTTTTTATCATCAATCGTATATGTCATTGACCCAGCACTCGCACTCACTGATTTATAATCAATTGTCACATGATGCCATGCCCGATTTGATAAGAACCCATTATAATTAATAAGGCCTAAATGATTTAGTTTAACTGAAGAAGAGATTGTATGATTATCCGTGTATGTTGCCTCAACAGCTGGATACCCACTACCAATATGGTTAGGTGCTAAACTAGGATCTAAATCAAATCCGTTTCCTGAACTATTACCATTATTCAAATGAGTATCAAATTCTAGCGCCCAACTATTTTGAATAGCGCCTCTAGCAGTATTATTGGGGGATCCCGTACCCACTGAATCGTCTCCCCAAACACCTAACGTTTCACCTGCTTTAGTTGCAATAGCAGCATTTCCTTTTGCATCATTTTGAAAAACAAGTGCCATCCCATCCCCAGCAGTATTCGTTTTGCTACCAAAATAAATCCACATAGAAGCTTTACTACTTGTATTAATATCAAATGAATTTTCGTCTGTTGACCAAATTGCTGCTTTTTGATTCTTAGCATCCGTAATTTTAACCATCGTTTTAGCAGCCAGATTAGTCGAATTAGGATCTTTATTGGTATCGGTTAATTCGACCATACCACTAGTTGCTACTACTCCAGCACCAGTACCCGTCTGGAATAAATTTGTCATTAAAATTGCTCGAGGTGCTGATGCTTTTGCAGAATCATAATCCGCATCTGCCTTGATACTTGTTACATTAACTAAAAAGAATAACCCAAAAGTTAGTAGTGTTAATTTTAATTTATTATTAATTTTCATGTTGGCCCCCACCTATTTTCCCCAAAGTTCATCTATAATAACTAATATGATAGCATGATACAGACAAAAAAAAACATCAAAAATAGAGGGTACCCCCACACTTTTTGATGTTATTTAAAAAATAAATGATTTTATTATTAATCTAAATTATCATTCATAAACTTAACGACTTTTTTAGTATATAATTCTGGATCCTTACTGAACGCTTTTCCGTGACCTGCGCCCTTCACAATCCACAATTCCTTCGTACCTGCTGAGGCTTTGTAGTTGTCATAAACCATTGCGCTAGGAACGAAATCATCCTTGTCGCCATGAATGAATAATGTTGGTAATTTATTTTTCTTTAATTGTTTAACAGAGTCAGCTTCTGCAAAAGAGTAGCCCGCACGTAACTGAGTTACCCAACTAGAAGTTGTTATTAATGGTTCTTTTGGTAAATTGAATTGGAGTTTCAATTGATAAGCTAACAAATCTTCAACATTTGTATAACCACAATCTTCAACAATTGCTTTAACTTGAGTTGGTAACTTTTCACCACTCATCATCATGACAGTAGCACCACCCATGCTAACTCCAAACAAGCCAATCTTTTGATCTGTTCCCTTTTCGGCAATTAATTTTTTGGTCCATTTAATGTAATCTAAGCGATCTTTCCATCCGAAACCAATATAATCGCCCTGACTTTTACCTTGGCCTCGATCATCTGGCGCTAAAACGTTATAGCCATTATCATGAAATAATTTTATATATGAAGCCATACTTTCTTTATTTTCCATGTAACCATGTGCCACAACAACTGTTTTTAAAGATTTAGTTGCCGCCGGTACATAGTCAGCAACTAATTTTAAATTTTCACCTGCTGATGTTTCTGTCCAGTTTTCTTTTTTAGTACTGGCCAACCATTTTTTTGCTTCAATTGTTCGCTTTGGTGTTCCTTTTGATGTTCCCGTTAATGTTTTTTCTGTATTTTGAATGGCATAGTGATAGAGATAGAAACTACCCCCTGTAATTGCAACCGCTAATAACACTAAAATACTGACAATCCAAATTATAATTTTCTTTTTCATTCAAAGAAACTCCTTTATCGTTTATGCCATTAACGTATTATAGCATTGTTTATTTTATAATTCACGTTTTAATTTAAAAAAATAACCACATTAGTTGGATAAACTAGTGTGGTTACTAAATAAATAACGGTTTATTTAATTTCTTTAACTTCTTTTAATACGTTTTGCATTACTTTTGCTTTTGTTTGTGCCTTGAAAATTGTTGTTGCTTGTTCTGCAATCTTAGCTTGATCAGCTTTCGAGATTGATGCATCTTTCATCATAGCATTTGTGACAGCTGCTTTAACAAAAGTAGCACCATCCGCAGCAAGTTTAGCTTTTCCTGCCTTTGTATTCATTTTAGCTGCTTCTACTTTAGCAATTTTAGGCATGGCCTTAGCTTGCTTAACCGTTAATGTTGTCCAACTCTTTTTAACGTAGAATGTATGCGTACGTTTTACTAAAGTTTTATCGTTATTAGCGATACCAAACATTAATCGATACCCATTACCTTTATAAGTCCAACGGGTTTCTTTAGTAACTAATTTGTTACTCTTAGCATTTTCAACAATCTTGCTAGTTGTATCGTCTGTCTTAGTTGCCTTTGTTTTCTTTTGTGATGCCGTATTTTTATAAATAACGACTTTTTCAGATCCATCTGTACCGATAGGCTGATATAGTAACATGTCCATCTCTTTAGAACTAGAAGCTAATTGTTCTGTCTTAGTTGTCGTTACTTTTTCCATTCCATAATGTGCACTGTAGTTAGCAACAATTAAGCCACCTGTAAGAATAATACAAAGTGCAAAAATGCCACCTAAAATGTAGCTCAGTACATTATTACGGATGAGGTTCCACGTAAGGAAGAATAAAATAATTGAAAGAATTAATAATAAAATAATCATTATTTATTACCTCCATTTTTTAAAACTTGTTGTTTTGATTTTAAGAAGAATGAAAATCCGAGCCCAACCACACAGAAAACGACTGCGATGATAAAGGCAGCATGATAACCACTTAATGTCGCATCAATAGCTTTTGTTTTGTAATCTAATGGTGCCGATTTAAGCATTGATTTAGCTGGTAATGCAGCTGTTGTTACATTTGTTAGAACGGAAATCATAACCGCTGTTACGATTGAACTTGCGATTTGACGAGCTGTATTATTAACAGCCGTTCCATGACCCATCAAGTTAGCTGGTAATGCATTCATCCCTGATGTTGTTGTTGGCATCATAACCATTGAAATCCCAAACATACGAACTGCATACATAATTGTGATGTATAAAGTTGGCGTATCTTTTGTTAAGAAAACGAATGGAATTGTACCAAGTGTTAATAAGAACATACCACCAGTTGCCAATTTCTTAGCACCATAAATATCGAATAATCGTCCCGTTATCGGACTCATAATCCCCATCATTAAAGCACCAGCCAATAAGGTTAATCCTGACTCAAATGCGCTATCTCCACGTACAATTTGGAGATACATTGGTAGAATCATTTCAACACCGATCATAGCCATGTTAACAATTGAACTTAAAACGGCTGCAATTGTGTATTCTTGGGAAGCAAAAACACGTAATTCCAAGAAAGGATTTTCCATTGTTAATTGACGCCATATGAATAAACCAATAAAAATAACACCCACAACAAGGAAACTAAGTACTGAGGTACTTCCCCAGCCGTTATCTCCAACTGTTGAGAATCCATAAAGTAAGCCACCAAATCCAATTGTTGATAAAATCAATGATAAGACATCAATTTTAGATTTGTGTGTTTTGATGACCGGTTTCATAAACCAGAAAGAAGCCACAAAAACAATTCCTACTAATGGAATAATCATACCAAAAAGATCACGCCATGAAGCATTATCAATAACCCAACCTGAAAGTGTAGGTCCAATTGCAGGAGCTAGTCCGATAACTAAACCGGCAAGTCCCATTGAAGCACCACGTTTTTCGGGTGGGAAAATTGAAAGCATAATCGTTTGTAATAAAGGCATTGTTACCCCAACACCGACTGCTTGAACTAAGCGAGCTGTTAACAATACCCCAAAATTAGGTGCGATAAATGCTAAAACTGTTCCTAATTCAAAGATACCAATAGCACCTATGTATAACCATTTGGTATTTACACGACTACTTAACCATGCACTAACTGGAATTAAAATCCCGTTGACTAACATAAATCCTGTTGTTAACCATTGAACAGTTGACGTTGTTACGTCAAATTCATCCATTAATGTTGGAAATGCAGTTGCTAAAATTGTTTGATTCAAAACCGTACAAAATGTCCCTACTAATAAAATTGCAATTAGCATGGGGCGATTATATGGTTTACCCTTTGCATCTAATCCATCCATACTTAAAACCTTCTTTTTCTTTAATTTATCTTCGAAGACTAATATAAGACTATCTCGCTTTAATGTCAAGTAAGTTGACAAACGTTTTAATATATATATAATCAGTATAGTAAACATCACAATGAGATTGTTAGATAAATTTTTATTTAGGAGGTATATTCGTTTGGCAGATATGGACGATATTGCAAACATTAAAGATTATGCAAAAAGAATGGCCGTTATTATGAAGAATGATACATTTTCAATCGGAATCGGTGAAATTGCCGAAACAACTGGGCTCACTCAGAGTCAAATTCGTTATTGGGAACAAAAAGGCTTTATTGATTCTATTAATACTAATAAAAATCAGAATAGAAAATATTCTTACCATACCTTATCAATTATTCGATTAATTAAATCTTACTTAGACTCTGGATTTACACTTAAAACAGCTGCCGCTAAAGCAAATGCCCATAAAGAAATGGGTAAAATGGTTCGTCAGATATTTACGGATCGTTTCGTTGGCGTGGAAGAAATCGATGGTTTACCCTGTATTAATCTCGGTTTCTTTGATAAAGAAGAAACTCAAACGTTATACATTGTCATTCATGATGACTCAACTGAAATAAAAGTTGTTCCGGTAAAATAAAGAAGCTTTCAATACTTGTTTGTAGACAAGTATTGAAAGCTTCTTTATTATCATATCTATTTTAGACCCATAATCCCCCATGCAATCATGCCAATGAGTGCAAAAATAATCCAGTAATAGCGAGCTAGGAATTCCCACCCATTATTAATCGGTTTATATTGCCACTCACGCCATCTATGATTTTCGTGCCAATCTTTATCTGATTCATCTTCTTCTATAAATCGTTTAATTCTAGTTTTAAACTCTGACGTTTTTTTCACTGGCATCGCCACCAAAAAGTAATATTTCTACAGGGACGTCTAAAATTTTGGCTACCGATTCAATTTTTCCCAAATCAGGTTCAGCTTCTCCTGTTTCCCATTTTGATACAGCTTGTCTTGATACAAACAATTGATTTGCCAATTCTTCTTGTGACATTTTTTTCTCTTTACGTATTTTAACGAGTTGTTCCGCAAATATAATTTTCATCCCTATAACCTTCTTTCCTCTATTTAACATCTCAAATATTAGCATACAGCAAGGGGTGCAACAGGCAACCGCTAGTTGAAAGGGCCGCAACTAAAAATAGCATGCGGCAAATTAAATTTGCAACACACTATTTGTCTAGATTTAGTTTTGTTTTTTAATCAACTAACCGCTCAGGCATCATATCTTTTAAAAATTCAACAGCACCATCGCTAACCATTAATTTTTCCCGATCATTTTTAGCTAAGGTTCTTTTTATAGTTTCTTCTTGTCCATTCAATAACTTTGATGTCCACTTAGGATCAATTAAGAGTGAACGACCAACGGCTACTAAATCAGCGTTAGCCAAAACACCATTAACATCTTCCCGAGTCCGAACATCTCCTACCCCGATTAATGGAACACGACCATTTATCTTTTCTTGGACATAATCCATTCTTGATTTTTCATTGAAATTTATATTTCTCGAAACACTATTATACTTACCTAATGAGATATGTAGATAATCTAATTTTTTATCAGCAAGTTTATCAATCAAAATCATTGAATCTTCCATACTAATACCTGGCTTTTCATATTCTTCAGGCGAAAAGCGGTAACCAACAATAAAATCTTTTACACCTGATTGATCAACACTCTCAATAACACCATCAACTACATCATTAATGAATTTAAATCGCTTATCAAGCGTGCCACCCCAAGCATCATGACGTCTATTTGAGTGTGGTGAAAAAAATTGTTGTAGTAAATACGTATTCGCACCATGCAGTTCAACGCCATCAAATCCCGCTTTAATTGCTCGTTTTGTTGCTGATTTAAAGGATTCAATCAACTCTAAAATTTCAGTTTCTGACAATGCTTTAGGAATTTCTGCGTCTGGTCTTTCTGCCGCAACAGCACTGGCTGAAACTGGTAATTGTCCTCTAAGTACCGTTGAATTTGTCATACGACCCGCATGGAAAATTTGTAAAATAGCTTTAGTCCCATTCTTTTTGATTGCCGATGCCAATCTCGTTAGCCCGGGAATAAACTTATCATCATAGATGGCAAGTGAGCCTTCCCAACCTTTTCCATTTGCTTGGACACTGGTAGCTGCCGTAATAACAGCCCCAACTTCGCCTGAATGTAGTGCATAATAATCTGATTCATCATGTGTAACAACTTCATCATAGTAGCTCATCTTAACGGTCATTGGCGCCATTAAGATTCTATTTTTCAATTCCAATCCCCGCCTGAATCTAAAGGTATCCGTCATCTTTTTTGTCATCGTTATTCTCCCATTCAGTCGTTAGTTTTATTTAAATTAGTCATACCATACTACTCAAAATTATGTTGCTAGATTAAATGATGCGCTCATTGTCTCACTTACAAAGAAATCTCTCAATGATGATAAATCTTAATTTTTTCTATTATTCAAACTCAATTATTATGATTCCTTCATCAGATAGGTATAATAAAATTAAAATACATGCTATTTAAGGAGCAAACCATTATGAAATTCAGACAATTAATTTATACAGTAACTCTTACAACATTAGCTGTCTTGAGTCTAGGATCTGTTGCCTCTGCTGCAACTAATGATTCAAGCTCAGCTTCATCAACATCGGGCACAACAACTGACTGGTCAAATCCAGTTGTCACATTAGGAACAAGTTTAACAGATTCACAAAAATCAGGAACACTTTCAACTTTAACAGCTAGCTTAAACGGTAGTTCTTCATATTCGACATTACCCGTAAATGGCGCAACTTTAGTTAAATATCTCAATAGTTCTGGTGGCTCATTTACATCAACTTCAGGTGTCTGGTCATCTGCTATGGTTCAAAAAACGAGCAGTGGTTCTGGTATCAACGTTGAAATTTTAGACTACAATGGTAAAAATAACATCACCACAATTACAGAAAACCAATATAAAAACGCCGCATTAACAGCTGGTGTAACTGATGCCAATATCTATGTCACTTCTGCTACACCAATAGATGGATCAGGTGCTTTAGCTGGTGTTTATGCAGCCTTCGCTACAAACGGGGACGCTCTAAATACAAAACAAGTCACTGCCGCACAAAATGAAATGTCGACTTTAAGTGACATTACACAAGCCAATAAAAGCAAAGATGGGTATACTGATTCACAATTGAATAACGCTGTAGCCGGTGCTAAAAATGATATGGCTAAAGAAGGTAGTTCTATTACAAATAATCAAATTACTACTATTGTAAATAACCAAATCACAAATAATAACTTAACAAATGTCATTACTGATAATCAAAAACAAGATATTATTGCCGTGTTAATCAAGATTCGTGATTCAGGTGCTTTAGATTCATCAAATTTCAAATCACAAGCAAGTAAAGTTGCAACAAATATTCAAGATGGTGCTAAAGATATTTTCAGCAAATTAGACACAGCTGAAAATCGAAACTTCCTACAAAAAATTTGGGACGCAATTGTTTCATTTTTTAACGCTATCTGGTCAGCTATTAGTTCTTGGATTTCATAAATAAAACTAACCATATAGGTTTTAAGAAGAACTTACAGTTTTAGACTAAAAATCTTACTGTAGGTTTTTTTAGTTAACTAATCAAACGGAGGCATGATACTATCACGAAGAAAAAAATATTAAGTGTCATTTTCATCCTATTAATAGTAAGTGCCGCATGTACCTTTTACGCATTTAAAATAGAGCCTTACCGCGTTGTCGTTAAAAATATTGCTTTAAATAAGGCAGATACTACTAAAAAGAAACTTAAAATTGTGCAAATTAGTGATGTCGAAATAGCAGATGATTATACACCTGAAAATTTCGGAAAAATTGTTAATAAAATCAATCAAGAAAAACCAGATTTGGTCTTATTTACAGGTGATTTATTCAGCAATTACAATCAATACCATCCCGTAACAGCTATTGTTCAAAAACTAAGTGAAATTAAATCAACCTATGGAAAATACGCAGTATATGGAAATAAAGATTACGGTGGCGGTGCAGCCAGAGTTTACACTACTGTAATGAATCAAGGTGGTTTTACTGTCCTTAAAAATAGTTCAACGACTATCAATGTAGGTGGAAATTCATCCATTTGGTTGGGTGGTGTAGATGACTCTCAATTAGGTATCCCCGATGTCCAAACGACAGTAGCTCCTGATAAATCCAATTCAACGTACCATATTTTAATGGCTCATGAACCTAGTTTGTCAAATGGTTCATTTAATACCGTCGATTTAATTTTAAGTGGTCACACACATGGTGGCCAAATTCGTATTCCTTTCACTAATAAAGGATTATTATCTGATCATGACGGAGATGGTGGCTACTCTAGTGGCCTTTATACACTAAAGAACAATACAAAATTATATGTTAATAGTGGTATTGGAACATCTCGAATCTCAGCTCGATTCCTAGTACCTCCACAGATTGCAGTATTTGACTTGTATCTTTAGTAATAGTCATTTTAAGCTACTCATAATTATTGGACAAAAAAAGTGTATCGTCAAAAATTAATTGACGATACACTTTTTTTAAACATTTTTACGTTTGAAAACAAAATAACCTAAAAATAAAAATAGTGCCGTATAAGCTAGATTACCTATAATCAATTCGTTATTCGTTAATTGAGTTAGTTTTTCAAACTCCTGTCCGTCTGCCCACTGATTACTTAAATTCATCATATTAAGTGGATTCCATTTAATCCAATCCCATTTAGCAATAGCTAACATTTGGATTCCTGATAAAATAGATGTTAAGAAATAAAAAACAATACCAGCTGCAATCGAAGCACCTGAACTACTAAAGATACTAGCCAATAATAATACCAAACTTAAAATCAACCAGGTACTAATAAAATTCCCCACTAACGTTGTTATTAAAGACATAACAATCGTTTGGTTATCTATTTTATCTGACAAGGATACCATTGGTAAAAGCACTAATTTAGCTATAATTGAAGCCACGAATATTAAAACATTCAAATAAATCGAATAGATTAATATTGTAAGCCATTTACTAGCTAAAACAGCTCCACGTGAATATTTCCGATAAAGCAAATCCTTAATTGTACCAAACTGTGTTTCCATAGCAATAATAACACTTGCTGACGCAATTAAAATGAAAATAATTAATTGAATAGATCCAAATCCACTTTGTACCATGCTTGCTGGATCGAAAATCGAACTATATATTTTTGTTAAAAGTGCTACCCCAAAAATAAAAACAAGTAATATCGCTGATATAATCGCTGTAGATTTCTTTTTACCTAACTTAAATAATTCTTGTTTAACTAAAGTTAACATTAAGCCTTACCTCCGTCATTACTATCTAATAAATTCAATAGTGATTCTTCCATATCATGTTCTTGATGACGTACATCATTTATTTGAATTTTATTATCGTAGAGCACTTGGATAATATTTGCTAAAGTATCTTGTTCGTCTACCTTTACTTTAACTGTTTGATCAACTGCCAATTCATAATTAGCGGCCTTTAAAAGAACTTTAGCTTGCTCGTTTGACGTCGTCTCTAGTAAAACATATCGCTTACTACTATCACTTAATTCAGTAGTAGACATTGCTTTCATTATTTTACCTTCATTTAAAATAATAAAGTGATCAACAATTTTCTCTAATTCACCTAAAATATGACTTGAAATCAAGAACGCTGTCCCGCGTTTAGATAACTTTAAAACAAGTTCGCGGACATCACGTGTTGCTTGAGGATCTAATCCGTTCATAGGTTCATCTAAAATAATTAATCTTGGTCTATTTAATAAAGCTAATGCAATTCCTAATTTTTGCTTCATTCCTAATGAATATGATTTAGCTTTACGATTAATGTAATCTGTCATATGCAAATCAGCAACAATTTCATCTAATTCTTCTTTGGTATTGATTTCAGAGAATAATTTTAAATGATCATAGCCACTTAAAAATGGATAGATACCAGGATATTCAATTAAGGCACCAACTTCTTCTAACCCTTGATGGCTAGTTGTTGATACAATTTTACCGTCAATTGTTATTTCTCCAGTTTGGTAATTTGATAATCCAAGAATTGATTTCATGATGGTTGTTTTACCAGCGCCATTAGCACCAACAAGCCCAACAATCTCACCTTCTGCGATTGTAAAATTAATACCTTTGAGGACTACCTTTTTACCGAAACTTTTAGTTAAATTGTTTATTGTTAACATTTCTTTCAAATTGAATCCCTCCCAATAATTGCTTTTACATTCCTATAAACAGTAGTTTAGCACAATTCCCTTTTATTACATACTAACAAGTCTGTAAGGTCAAAATGGCTACCTATTCTTAGAGAAATAGGTAGCCATTTTACTTTTATTTTTTATTTTTCGAAAAAATACGTTGCAATTTTTGACTAATATTTTGTGGACGATAAATAACAATATAAGCAACAATGACTGTAATACAGCCGCTTATCAAGCCATATCCTATTTTTTCCCCAATTGTATCATAATTAACTACAGCCATTAAAATAGCTATATAAGCCGTTGTAAAAATGAGTAGTGGTAGTTTTAAATAATCGAATTGTAAATAAGGACTATCCTGTTCTAATGATAATTTGTTGAAATAATGAACTGCCATCACTATCATCAATAACCCAGCAATCAAGTATATAAATCCTAGTACAAGATAATAAGTATTAGACATGTCTTGCGTTTGATCAAAAATGAATCCTTCAAAGTAAGCAAACCATATCAAGGCCGAGCCAGTGAATCCCAACGCAGTGACGACAGATGCTACAACCCGACGAACTAAAACACCTACCACAAGGCCAACACTGTATAGCGCAATCAATTGACTACTATCTAAGAATAAATGTATCATTCTATCTGATATAAAATTTGGATTACTTACTGAGATAGCTACATCAGCAACAAATGTTGTTATAATTGAACCTACAATAAAAGTAAGTAAGGCAGGTAGTAACATTAGACCAATTTTTTTTAAGAAAATGCGTTTTCTAGAAAATGAGCTTGAAAATATAAATTCATTAAATTTAGTTTGCATATCATACATATTAGTAAATATCCCTAATAAGATAGCACCCAGACTAAAAATAACTAGTGCTGTTTTTGCATTTTGAAATGTACCATCATGAATACTTACATCTTTTATTTTAATATTATTTTTTTCATATGTTGCTCTGCTAACTGAACCTATTTTACGATGATCCGCTTTTGCCGAATCTTTTTCACTTTGAACAAACTCTGTATAAGTAAGATTGGCCGCGTCTATTCCCGTAGTGTCAACCGAATTATGTAGTGTAAACCCCATAACAACCACAATAAGTGCAACAAGTGATAAAACAATCCACTTATATCTCTGCCAAATAATCTGATTCAATCTTCTATTAACTGTCACTACTTCCCACCTCCGGTATTTTCTTTAGCCGAAAGACTTGCTCGGAATAAATCTTCCAACGTTAACGGTAATTCTTCGAATAATGCCGGATCTTCAGCTTCAATTTGAGCTTCAATTTCATCTGAATAGTGTTCAAATAAAACAGTGACGACACGACCTTGAATACTCATTGCTCGGCTATTTTCTTTAATGAAAGCTGGAATTTCTTTTGATTTAAACACCAATTGAACTTTTCGTGATTCTGAACGCGTGTCTTCCAAACGATAATCACTCACAATATGTCCATCTTTTAAAACCATTGCGCGATCGATTAATCGATCTAATTCTTCTAAATTATGTGAAGAAATAAGTACACTTCGCTGGTCTTCAGCAACGGCATCAATAATAATTTGGAAAACTTGTTTACGGACAATTACATCTAACCCGTCCAGTGGTTCATCTAAAATAACATATGGTGCACCAGTGGAAAAGGCCAAAATAATATTAAATAATCCTTGCATCCCTTTAGAAAATTGACGATATTTTGTTTGTTTAGGTAGGTTGTATTCTGTGACCCAATTATCATATTTTTGACGATCAAACGTTTGATAAGCGAGTTCATAGAATTCGACAATCTTATCTATTGTGTAGCTGTCTAAAAAATTATTCTGTGTATCTAAATAAAAGAGTTTTTCCTTCAATGATGAATCTTCTTTCATCCATTGATCATCAATTAAAATATCACCTTGATCTGGTATGTATTGGCCTGAAATTGATCTGAATAAGGTTGTTTTACCAACTCCATTACGACCAATTAGACCCACTATTTCCCCTGGGACTAAAGACATATTAATATCATTAAGTATCTCTTTGTCACTAATTTTCTCTGATAAACCTTTAATTTCAAATCCCATTCTTAGTCCTCCTTTTCAAAATACGACTTAACCCAACCCTGAATCTCATCTTCTTGGACACCGAGATAGGTCACTTCTTTAATCGTATCTAACAATGCCTCACGATTTTTTTGGATTTGTCGTTCATCGCGATTGCTCTCATTATTGGCTTTGACATATGTCCCTCGACCTTTAACTGTCACGATTACATCCTGTGATTCTAAAACTTTATACGCTTTACTAACCGTATTTGGATTCATTTCATGAATTTTAGCCATTTCTCTAACTGACGGCAACTTGTCTTCTGTCTGCAAAATTCCTTTAAAAATATCTTCTTTTATACCTGATATCAATTGTTCATAAAACGGTTTACTACTCGTCTTATTAATTTGCAATTATCTCACCTCATCCATGTGTACTATAATACATAGTACACATATTAAATACAACCCTTTTAGACATAAAAAAAGAGATAATAACAAATTGTTATTATCTCTTTCAATTACATTTATTAAACTGTAGCGTTCACAAAGGCTTGGAATAAACCTTCTGGACGTTGTGGTCTTGATAAAAATTCTGGATGGTATTGAGCTGCCACAAAGAATTTATTTTCAGGAATTTCAACAACTTCAACTAAACGATTATCTGGAGATGTTCCAGCAAAAACCAATCCTTTATCAGCAAGTTGTTCACGGTATTCGTTATTAAATTCATAACGATGACG
The DNA here is from genome assembly GCF_056782155.1 of Dellaglioa sp. CoH-55-MRSF-9. The sequence continues at coordinate 61,818 of NZ_JBXAYG010000005.1, forward strand.
GTGACGTTCTTGGATAACTTCTTGATTATCATAAGCTGCAGCTGCTACCGTTCCTGGTTTTAATTTACATGGATATAAACCAAGACGTTGTGTTCCACCCATATCTTCAACATCTTCTTGATCTGTCATCAAGTCGATAATGTTATGTGGTGTTTCTGGAACAGCTTCAGTTGAATGTGCGCCTTGGAGCCCAACAACGTTACGTGCAAATTCAATACATGCCATTTGCATACCAAGACAAACACCTAAGAATGGAACATTATTTTCACGCGCATATTGAATTGAAAGAATCATCCCTTCAAGTCCACGATTACCGAATCCTCCTGGAACGATGATTCCATCAGCATCTTGCAACGTTTCAACAATATTACTTTCATCTAATTTTTCTGCATCAACCATTGTGATTTTAACATCAGCATCAACAGTGTATCCAGCATGTTTCAATGCTTCGGCAACAGAAATATAAGCATCTGGCAATTTAACATATTTACCAACCAACGCAATATTGATTGTTTTCTTCAAATTTAAAACTTGTGTTTCAAGTTTTTGCCATTCAGTCATATCTGCTTCTGGTGTTGTTAATTTCAAATGATCAACAACGATTTGGTCCATTTTTTGTTTTTGTAACGCTAAAGGAATCGTATATAATGTATCAACATCCATTGATTCAATAACGGCTTCTGGTTCAACATCACAGAAATTAGCTAATTTATTACGCATATCTTGCGAGATATGTTCTTCAGTCCGAACAACCAACATATCTGGTTGAATACCCAATCCGCGTAATTCTTTAACACTATGTTGTGTAGGTTTCGTTTTCATTTCACCTGCAGCTTTTAGGTAAGGAATCAATGTTGTATGAATATAAATAACATTATCTGAACCGACATCAGCTTTCATTTGACGTAATGCTTCAAGGAAAGGCAATGATTCAATATCACCAACAGTTCCACCTATTTCAGTAATTACAACATCAGAATCCGTTGTTGTTCCAGCACGCATAATTTTTTCTTTAATTGTATTTGTAATATGTGGTATAACTTGAACTGTGGCACCCAAATAATCACCACGACGTTCTTTTTGTAAAACTTCTGAATAAATTTTACCAGTCGTTACGTTTGAATATTGATTTAAGTTAATATCAATAAAACGTTCATAATGACCAAGATCTAAATCAGTCTCTGTACCATCATCAGTTACGAAAACTTCCCCATGTTGATAGGGACTCATTGTTCCTGGATCCACATTGATATAAGGATCAAACTTTTGAATAGTAACTTTCAAGCCTCTATTCTTTAATAAACGGCCAAGAGATGCTGCAACAATCCCTTTACCAATTGACGAAACAACGCCACCTGTAACAAATATATATTTGGTCATTATAAATCTCCTTTGGGTTAATTTTTGTGGGGATTCTGTGTTTGTGGCCTGATAGTTATTGTTCATTATGTCTATAAAAAACAACAAGCCCCCTAAGCCGAGTAGAATAATCTAATCAGTGTAGGGAGCTTGTATCAACCGTGCGTTTGTCCTCGCAAGAAATACCTGCGAGGCGCCCAAAAAATATATTACAGGGTTTTGACGAAATCGTCAAGTCCTTTTAATTATTTTCCTCGTCGTCTTCTGCATCTTCATCGGATATTTCAGATAATTGATCTTCAATACCTTCTGGTAATTCTTCTTCATCATCAGAATTACTATCAGCTATTTCATCTAAATCTTTATCATAACCTTTAATTTCTGTATCTTCATCATCATCTTCGTCGTCATCTTCATAAGTTGCATCTAAATCGTCGTCCTCAGGATCATCATCATTGTAATCAATAACGTCATCATCATCAGCGGCATCTGCTAAGAAAGCATTAACTTTCTTACGTTTTTTACGTTTAGGACGATCTTCATCGTCTTCATCTTCTACATGAGCAACAGCTTCATCGATTGAATCGAAGGGATACCATGAACGTAATCCCCATAAGTTCTCTCCAAGTGAAATGAAGCTACCATCAGCATTTAAATCTGTGTAAAATTGTGATAAGCGATCTCTCACTTCTAAATCATTTTTACCAAGATATGTTTGGATTTCATTAGTTAAGTCAGCAAAACCCATGACGTCACCATGTTGCGATAAGATTGCGTGAGCAACCTCGATCATTGATAACTCGTCTTTGTTTTGGCCATCGAATTGTTTAAGCTCCAACTAGCACACGTCCTTTCCAAAAGTCTACTCTTAATCATACATTTTTATGCCGTAAATTGCAATCGTATATTATAGTCTCCCAACAATTCACCGCTTGTTGTTAAGCGATAATCAATATCAAGTGATCCCGAAATTGGTTGGCTATTTAACTGACTTTTTAATTGCGTTGTTTCAATTTCAATTGGAATACGACCATACGCTGTTTTATAAACCCCATTAATTTTTTTTTGCGCTAAAAAAATTAATTTTGTGCGTATATCATCTGTTTCTCGAGTTAATTGAATTTCACCATCATCTTGCAATTTAAAGGTAACTGGATTTTTTTTACCAGACTCTGCGTCTTCTTCTTTATATCTGATATACATCCCATCGCCTAAACGAACGAGTTGTCCCGTTGTTTCGATGACATAGCGTTCAACTTCGCCTTCTTGTGTTTTAATTGTTTCCAAATGGATCGCAATTTGTTTATCTAACGTGATTGCCATACAACTTAATTCCTCCATTCACCTTATCGTTTCACTGTATTATAACTTAGATTTAAATGAATGTCGTTACCTATAATCATCATTATGTCATGACTAAATTACGAATGTTCGTTATAATAGAAGTATTACGAACTTATTTACTATCTAAATTTTCGAGGAGGGATTCTATTGCTCGAACAATCGCCGTTACTTGCTAGAGAAAAAGTGTTACGTGATCCTATTCACGATTACATTTATGTGCAACATCAAGTTATTTTAGATTTAATTAATACTAAAGAATTCCAACGTTTACGCCGAATTAAACAGCTCGGTACAACTTCATTAACTTTTCATGGAGCGGAACATTCACGTTTCACCCATTCCGTGGGTGTTTATGAAATCACACGTCGAATCTGCGATAATTTCCAACGAAATTATCCAAGCAAAGAAGCTGGCGACGGTTTATGGGACGACTCCGAAAAATTAGTGGCGTTATGCGCTGCTCTTTTACACGATATCGGCCATGGTCCATACTCACATACTTTCGAGCACATTTTCAAAACGGACCACGAAGCTATCACTGCTCAAATTTTAACTGATCCATCAACTGAGATTAATCAAGTTTTAGCAAAAGTTTCTGCTGATTTCCCAGAAAAAGTGGCAAGTGTTATTCAAAAAACGTACCCTAATCCACAAGTTGTCCAATTGATTTCGAGTCAAATAGACGCTGATCGAATGGATTACTTATTACGTGATTCTTACTACACTGGTACAAATTATGGTACATTTGACTTAACTCGGATTTTACGTGTGATGCGTCCTTATAAAGGCGGGATTGCATTTGATATCAATGGGATGCATGCCGTTGAAGATTATATTGTCAGCCGATTCCAAATGTACGTCCAAGTTTATTTCCATCCTATTTCTAGATCAATGGAAGTTATTTTAAGTCATTTATTAAATCGGGCTAAATACCTATACGAAAATAATCGCTTAAGTGCCGAGGATTCACCAAAATTATTGATTCCACTTTTTAAAAATGAATTTTCATTAGATGATTATTTACAATTAGATGACGGTGTTTTAACCACTTACTTCACGGAATGGCGTCAAAATACTGATAATATCTTAAGTGACTTAGCTGTCCGTTTCCTGGATCGCAAACCATTTAAATCAATCAAATTTGATGAAGAGACTGTTGATTTATTACCTACTCTAGAACGTCTTATTGAATCAGCTGGCTTTCAACCTGACTACTATACGGCAGAAAATGACAGTTACGACTTACCTTATGATGCCTATGATCCAACCAAAGATAAGCCGCGCACCCAAATCGAATTAGCTCAAGAAGATGGTTCACTTGTTGAATTATCTAGCGTCAGTGACCTCGTTGCTTCTATTACTGGTAAAGTATCAGGCGACCGTCGTTTCTTCTTCCCAAGAGAATTAGTAAAATCAGAGAACGATTTATTCACTGACATTTATACACAATTTAGAACTTATCTTAATAATGATACTTTAATCAACCCAAAGGAGAATACACAACATGACAATTAAATTAATCGCAATCGATATTGACGGTACTCTCGTTAATGATAAAAAAGAAATCGCCCCAGAAACTATTACTACTATTAAAGCTGCTAAAGCTGCTGGCATCAAAGTTGTCCTTTGTACCGGACGTCCTTTAACAGGCGTTACAAAATACTTAGAAAAACTCGGTTTAACATCAGATGATGATTTTGTTATTACTTTTAACGGTGCTTTAGTTCAAGTTTCAGGCTCTGGTGAAGTTTTAATTCATCATACGTTAGATATTAATGATTACAACATAATCGAAGAAACAAGTCGTGAATTAAACGTCCATGTTCATGCTGAAGATCAAGCATTAATGTATACACCTAATGCTGATATCAGTGAATATTCTGTGGCAGAGTCATTCTTAGTTCAAATGCCTATTCGTTTCCGAAAACCTGAAGAAATGGACAAGAATATCGTCATTTCGAAAATGATGTATATTGATTATCCTGAAGTTATTACACGTGTCGTTAAGGAATTACCCGCAAAAATTACCGATAATTATTACTACGTTCAAAGTGAACCTTACTTTTTAGAACTCCTAAACAAAAATGCCAGCAAGGGAAATGCCGTTATGTCCTTGGCTGATAAATTAGGTTTCACCAAAGACGAGGTTATGGCACTTGGTGATCAAGGTAATGATTTATCAATGATCCAAGCAGCAGGTCTAGGTGTTGCCATGGGTAACGCCATTCAAGAAGTTAAAGATAATGCTCAAGCAGTAACTGCTACTAACGTTGAGTTAGGTGTTGCTAAAGCAATCCAAAAATATGCATTAGCTGATTAAATAAATTAAAAACGGACCTAACTTTGAATAATCAAAGTTAGGTCCGTTTTTTTGGCGAATTATCTTCTAAACAACAATCGCATAAATTCTCTAAAAGATAACTTTGATTGCTTAAATTGTTTATATAATGATCCAGCATTTTCTGCAAATCCACCATCTACAAAGTATGCTCCTACAGCAAAACACAAAACGATGATAATACCCAAAAAAATATTCATGACATCATCTCCCTAGTTTAAATAGTCACTAATACAGCAATCAAAATCAATAATGCACCAACAATAAAACAACTACGCATCAATGGTGATATTTTAAGCGGACGATTTTTTTTACTTCCTACACTTTTAACATCAATTTTACGTTCATTATAATCTTCTTTAGATTCACCTTTATCTCGTCGTTTAAACCAGCCAGCGAATAGTTGTGCTTGGCTCAAAATTAATATAATGCCGACTAGAATTAATATAATGCCAATATAAAAATATACATTAGATAAAGAAAAACTATCCCCTCCAACACGGATCCAGATAATCGCAGTAATGATTGCCAGTACACTTAATAAAAATGTGACATTCCTTTTAGCCTGTTTCATGATAGTTAGTTCCTCGCTCGCTTTTAATTTGTGCTTTGATTATATCATTCAAACCTATTAACTCACAATTTTCAGTTCACTTATCCTATAAAATCCGTTATACTTTAAGATACAGTTAACCAAATTAAAGGAGACTCATCAAACATGTTAAAAGAATTTAGAGATTTTATCACTCGCGGAAATGTGATGGATTTGGCAGTCGCTGTTATTATTGGTGGTGCATTTACAACAATCGTTAAGTCTTTCACAACTAACATCATTGGTCCTATCATTGCACTTGTCGTCGGTAAAGTTGACTTGTCAGGGATCGTTCTCACAATTGGTGATACAACTTTCAAAATCGGACAATTTTTAGACGATGTCATTAACTTTATAATCGTAGCCTTTGTTATCTTTATGTTGCTTAAAGGAATCACAGCACTTAGAAATGCAACAAGTAGATCTAATGATAAGGAAGAAGAATCTTCAGAAACGACATTAACACCTACAGAAGAATATTTAAAAGATATCCGTAACTTACTAGCTGAAAGAGATAGTGACTTACCTCGAGAAGCATCAAAAAAAATTGAAGAAAAAATTGCAAAAGAAGACTAAATAATAATTAATAAAAACTTGATTCTGATTTTTAATCGGAATCAAGTTTTTTTATTTTACTTATATTTTATCTTTTTTACATCACATTTTCTTCACAACTACTTGTTATGATAACTTCATACCTTAATTAATAACTTTTAAATTTTAATTTATTTCCCCGAATAAATTAATTTAACTCATAACTAATTTCTCCCCTGAAATTAATTATCTCTACTCCCTTTTTCCGTCAGTCTCCCCGGACTGACGGTTTTTTTATACCCTTAAAATTAAAGTGTATCGACTATAAAATCATAATATTCAAGCGTTATAATCTGTAGTAATAAATAACAATCTAAGATTATTTTGGTCCCCCTTTTTAACATTACGAGTACTGTCTCTAATTAAATATACGTTTGAAGTCTAAGTTTAATGCCCAACCTAATTGGTTATATTCTCAGATTAGACACAAGACTATTCTGAGAATCGATTAGCTCTATAATAAATTAAAAAGAGAAGTCTCCAGATTGATTTCTGATTACTTCTCTTTTTAATTAGTTTTTATTCTATTTTTTTAACTTTTTTTCTAGTTCTAATATCTTTTTTGTTGTTAATTCATTAAGTTTAGCAGAACTAATTATTACTTTTCGTCTAGCTTTCTTATATTTATATAAACATACACATAAGTAAATGTAGAAAGCAATCCAAATACAAAATAATACTAAAGGCATAACAAGATAAACTAGATCATAACTATTCATTATTTTTCCCTTCTAATCTACTTATTTGTTCTTGTTGCTTCTTTTCCACATCATTAAGTTCGGTAATTTCTTTTTTATATTTCCGCATTTTTAAAATCATAAATACAAGCGTACCAATTAATAAAAATATTAATACTTTTATCTCAAATTCTATCATATTCTTCTCCTTCTATATTATTAAGGAACCTACAAAGACTATGAAAATAGTAACTAAAGTTACCCCAAGTTCTGCCCCAACACTAGTTACTGTACTAGACGTACTAAAAGCCATAGATATTTTGGGTAACTCTCCTGCATAATCAAAGTCAGGCTCTCTAAATTTTTTAATATAATATTATAATCTTGTACCGGATATGGATCACTCCCTATTCAATTAGACTCTTCATAAAGTATCTTAATTCCATAAATTATTTCACCTTTAATTAATTGACTAATTATTCAACCCTTATTCAATCAAAATATTATAGAATAGACTTGATAGGTTACAAACAATTCAAATGAATCTTTAATTTTCATTTACCTTCTGCTAGCCTTAAACAGTCTTATAAGTTATAATTTAACAATTCTTGAGCTAAAAGAACCATAGCAACACTTTCTTAAACTATATTTACTACCTTTTAATATACACTTTATCAATTTTAAAGGGTAGTAGAAAAGTTGTATTTAATAATCAGCTCAAATAGTGCTTTATTCTAAGAAAATCTTTATGTAAAAACTACTAAAATATTATATATCCTATACTTTCACCCCACAAAAAAAGTAATCATATTTTATCCTTTTTACGTCACATTTTCTTCACAACTACTTGTTATGATAACTTCATACCTTAATTAATAACTTTTAAATTTTAATTTATTTCCCCGAATAAATTAATCTAACTCATAACTAATTTCTCCCCTGAAATTAATTATCTCTACTCCCTTTTTCCGTCAGTCTCCCCGGACTGACGGTTTTTTATGTTGAATTTGAATACTTTAAGAATAGTAAAAAACAGCCCTAGCATTACCTGCCGGGACTGTCTAAATTAATTTAATTTACCTAGTGATATTCACTTAAAATCACTTTGATAGATATATTTTATATTAGTACCTGGTTTGGACGAAGTTAAAAACACTAAATTAAAAGAACGATTACCAGAGCCTTTTCTAATAATTGCTTTTAAAGTCTTATGATTTATCCCGACATGCAGCGAAGAATCAGATTCACCTTTTTCATTAAGCATATCAGATTGGGTCACATCATAAGAACTATTCATAACAAATAGCCCTCCGAGTGGAAAGTCACCATCTTTTTTTGATTCAATATCGACATCAATACTGTCATTGTAGTAAGCTTCGTCTGAGTCTTTAGTGACGTGATGCTTGATTTTAGTAAATACAAATTTTTCATTTACTATTTTTTGATGATTAGATGTTACAAACACATTCTTAATTTGACTGTTTTTATATTGTTCGGTTACTGCTGCATGAGCATTCCATAACCATACAGCGCTTGCTAGTAAGCAGATGCCTCCCAAAATAAGTAATCCTCTCTGACTTAGTTTCCACGAATTTTTATTTTTCATTTTAGAATAACTCTACCTTCTGAAATGTGAATGATTTTATCACTCACTTCGTTTAAGAAAACACTATCATGATTAGAAATAAGGATTGTTTTCCCTGCTGCTTTTTGATCGATAATTAACTGACGCAAAAAGTCTTTTCCACTATCGTCTAGTGCATTACTAGGTTCATCTAATATTAAAATAGGTGCATCATTGATTAAACAACAAGCAATTGAGGCCCTTTTCTTCATTCCTAATGAATAGTGTTTAATCGCACGCTTATCATTAGGATCTAGTCCAACATAAGTTACCATTTCGTTCAATTCATTCTTAGTCATTTTATGACTATTTAGTTGATTAATTAAGTCCAAGTTTTTAAGAACTGAAAAATCTTCTAACATACCAATACTATCCATAGAAAAAGCAATGCTGCTTGAAAAAAGTTCATCTACTCTGATATATTTTCCATTAACCCAAACTTCACCTTCAGTAGGCTTTACAAACCCAATAATCGTATTAAATATCATGGATTTCCCAGCACCATTTGGCCCACTGAATCCACAAACGATTCCTTCTTCAATTGATAAATTGATATCTACTAAAATATCTTTTTGCTTAATTCTTTTGGAAATGTTTTTCAACTCTATTATTTTCATTTTTACACTACTTTCTTTAAATAAAATCAATATCTTTAATTTTTATAAGTGAGATAATGATGCAACTCAATATAATCGTTAATAAAATTATAATGTTAACCGAATTATGATTAGGGTTAAATCTAGAGAGCATTGTTGCGTCTATAATGGATATGTGAGAAATATAAACATCTAATATTATGACTGCTAAACTCCCTATTAAGGGTAGTATAAAATCATCTAATAAAAATGACGCTGTTGATAACAATACAAGATAGGTGAAACTAAATATAAATAGATAACTATAGAAAGCTAAATGTGAGATACCAAAACCGTTTATAATCACTATCAAAAAATAAAAAAAACTATTATAAATTCCTAACATCAATAAATTGCTAAATAAATAATTTTTATATCCAATATTATGTAGAATTTTAAAATCTGATTTCCATAGTAACATTTGTGAATTTCCAATAGCTAATGCTGGAGAAATCACAAAGATGAACCAAAATAAAGGAAAAGATTCTCCCTCAGTATCTAACGAAGCACCATATAGTAAGCTCGTCATACCACTCACTTGATCTCTTTTGCACAATATGATCATCATCGTTAGCATAATAAAAATGAGCACCGTACGCCATTTAGAATAATAAATCGTTAAATAAATATTTCTAAAAACTAAGATACTGAAAAACTTCAATTTATAGAGTATTCTTTTTTTGATAAAATCCATCTTTGAAAAACCTCCAAAATAATAAAAAAGAGTAGTATAAAGAATATATTTTGAATTAAATATAACGTGTTAACACTATATCCAAGACTGATTATGCCATGATTAAAAAACAATCTAATCCCTCTTTCGTTCAAAAATATTTCTAATTGATAATAACCATAAATTAAAAATAACGATATAATTTTATTTCCTGTGAGGCAATAAAAGGACGCTATTAAATTATAAAAAACATACATTGCGATAAAATAAATAACCATTGTAACTAGCTGATAGCCATTTATATTATATTTTAAATTATCCTTATTTAAAATTAAAAAAAGGATTCCAGAGATAACAAATGCACAAATATATATGGCATAAAAGTAATTCACTTGTACTCTCAAAAAAGAAAAAGGTTTTCTTATATAATACATAATTGGAAATTTAGAACCCTGAAAGGGTAATAATATCAATATTGGAAAGAAAAGAATCATTATATTTTCAATATTTAAACTATTTTGTAGTCCTCCTTGGACTACGTCAATAAAGGAACTATTCTTTTCATTACCTAAAAATAAATAATATTCAAAAAGAGATAAAATAATTAATAAACAGAACGTAAGAATATCTATTACCCAGTCACGAGACCGTTTAGTTTTTAAATATATTTTAAATAATCGCATTACGTTTTACTCCCATAAAATTAAAAAGATAAGCTACAATGAGAACCAAAAACAAAATCCCCATAATAAATGATAAAGGAGGTAGGCCCTCCGCGGGTCCTCCTACCATAGGAAGCGACAAAGGTGCAGCAAGATAAAAAGGAAATACAGCAGCTAAAACACTTATAAATAAGCACAGTAAAAAACTAAAACTAACCACACTATAAATTGTTTTTACATATAAACTAACACTCGCGGCAACTACAGAAAAAACACCTGCGAACAAACCTGCAAGTAAAATATAAAATAAAATCCCCGTATATGATTGCTGGAAAAGGTCCTTCATAAAATATGTTGAATTCGATGCAAGTCCCAGATTATTATTTAATACAGCATCTAATGGTTGATTAGGGAATAAACACCATGCTACTAATAAATCCAATAATAAAGGTAGTATCCCAATCAAAAATCCTGAAATAAAGCTTAAGCTAAATGAATGAATAGAATAATTAATAATTCCCTTTTTTTGTACATATTGTTTAATAAAACCTGTTTGTTTATCCTCGAAGACAATTAGATTCAAACCAATCACTGAAAATAAAGGTAATAACAAATAAAATAAAGCTGAAAAATCGCTACCAGTACCACCTATACCTATCCATGTTGTAATCACAGTAAAAGTTAAATTAGAACCATCTAGATAAGTCCTATTAGGTAACATATCCATAGACACGTGAACTACTATTAAAGCAAAACCCACTAATATGCCATAAAAATATTGTTTCTTCGCCATACGCGACAGCCAATAAGAATTCATTTTTTTCACACCAATCTTTTATTTTAATATAATGCGTAAGAGAGCACATTATTTCTTCTTATCTATCAGGTTTCCAATTACCATCAGCACTACCATATGCATGAATACTATTTACAATATATGCATTGTTTCCTGTTCCATACCACTCTACTAAATAATTAGTTAATTTTGTCTGTCCTTTAGATTTAATAACATATTTTTTTCCTTTAGAAACAGATACATTTCCTGTACGACCAGCCTTATAAGAGTGTCCCCAAGCTTCCACACGTATTTTTCCCGATATCTTTTTGATGTTTAATTCATACGCAGTTTTACTCCACTTTTGAATTCTATAAGTTTCGTCCCAAGGATCATTCCATCTATTAGCAAGATGAACATAATTCGGATTGTTAGCCTCTACACGATCTGAACTTAAAATTGCTATACCAAAAACACATATTGCAACTAAAATAAATGACATTAATTTTTTCATAAAAACTCCTTAAAATTCTCCCTTACGCATTTAATATTATATATAAATAATTAACTCAAAACAATAATATTCAAGTTAAAAAAGACTTTTATAATTTATATATAATATAAAATTAATGCTAATATTAATAAAAAATCACTTTAATGTTGTTTATCATTCTTAGTAAGATCTATTAAGTCCTAAGATATTCAAGTAAACAGACTGCTTACTACTCTAACGTACTAACTACGAGAAGAACTTTCTTCCTTTTTACGTCACATTTTCTTCACAACTACTTGTTATTATAACTTCATACCTTAATTAATAACTTTTAAATTTTAATTTATTTCCCCGAATAAATTAATCTAACTCATAACTAATTTCTCCCCTGAAATTAATTATCTCTACTCCCTTTTTCCGTCAGTCTCCCTGGACTGACGGTTTTTTTATGTCCTAAATTTGGATACAAAAAAAGTTAGACAACATTAGTTATCTAACTTTCTTAACTTTATTTTTCATTATGGAAACGATTTTTAAATAATGGACTAACTGGTTTGTTTTCATGAATTCTCGTGATTGCATCCCCAATTAATTGACCCACTGAAATTTGAACTAATTTATCAATTTTCTTATCTTCAGGTAACTGAATTGAATCTGTTACGATAAATTGCTTAATAGGTGATTTTGCAATTCTTTCAACAGCTGGACCTGATAAAACCGGATGAGTTGCACTTGCGTACACTTCAGTTGCACCGGCATCCATTAAAGCCTGAGCAGCAAGCGTAATTGTTCCTGCCGTATCAACCATATCATCAATTAAGATACAACGTTTGCCTTCAACGGTACCAATAATGTTCATCACTTCAGCAACGTTAGCTTTAGGACGACGTTTATCAATAATTGCAATAGGTGCTTTCAAGAATTCTGCTAATTTACGAGCACGTGTCACTCCACCATGATCAGGTGAAACGACAACAGAATCTTTATCTAATCCTTCGGTTAAGAAGTAGTCAGCTAATAAAGGTGCACCCATTAAATGATCAACTGGGATATCAAAGAATCCTTGAATTTGAGCAGCATGCAAATCAAGCGCTAAAATTCTTGTTGCACCAGCTTTTTCTAACATGTCAGCAACTAATTTTGCTGTAATTGGTTCCCGTGAACGTGCTTTACGATCTTGACGAGCATAACCATAGTAAGGAATAACGACATTAATTGATTTAGCACTTGCGCGACGCAAAGCATCAATCATAATTAATAATTCCATAATATTGTCATTGACGGGTGCAGATGTTGATTGAACAATGTAAACATGATCTCCACGAATACTTTCTTCAATATTAATTCTGATTTCACCATCACTAAAGCGATCTACAGAGGTTTTACCTAATTTAACACCAACAGCATCAGCAATTTTTTCAGCCAATGGTTTATTCGAGTTCAAAGCAAAAATTTTCAACTTTGGATCAAAATAATGTTCTGACATATGTGCCTCCAGTTATTTAATTTTCCCTACTTAAAATTTTAAATATTAATCAAGTAAATTGCAAGTTAAAATCCGATAAGAATTCGCTTACTAATCAATTTCTGGTGCATGAGCTACTGGTAATTTGTCAAAATAACCTTTTTTATTCACTTGACGACCACGAGCAATACCCATATCGTGTGAATCAATATTATCTGTAATTGTTGATCCGGCAGCGATAAATACATGATCACCAACTTCTAGTGGTGCAACTACATTAGATCCACTACCAATAAATGAATGATCACCAATGTTGGTATGGTGTTTATTAACGCCATCATAATTAACAAAAACGACGCCGCAGCCGACATTAATATCTTTACCTAAAGTGGCATCCCCGACATAAGTCAAATGACCAACTTTAGTACTCTTACCGATAGTTGCATTTTTAATTTCTACAAAATTACCGATATGAGCAGCTTCACCAATATGTGCTTGAGGACGTAAGTGACTGTATGGTCCAATGTTACTCATTGTTTCCATTTCAGAATCTTCAAGATATGATGACGTAACAGTTACCTTATCATGAATAATACTATCAATAATTTCAGAATGAGCACCAATGACACAATCTTCACCAATGACTGTATTACCTTTTAAGTAAACGCCTGGTTCTACAATTGTATCTGAACCAATTTTAACATTATATTCGATGTAAGTCGTCTCAGGATCAACTAAAGTCACACCATTGCGCATATGTTTTTCGTTAATCCGGCGTTGCATAACTTTAGTTGCAGCAGATAAAGCCACACGATCATTTACACCCATTGATTCAGAGAAATCTTTCATGCGGTAAGCTGCGACTATCTTACCTTGTTTTTTAAGAATTTCCATAACGTCAGTTAAGTAATATTCACCTTGTGCATTATCATTTGTTACTTCATGTAAAGCTTCAAATAAAGTTTTATTATCAAAACAGTACACACCTGTGTTAATTTCTTGAACATTAGCTTCTTGAATTGTGGCATCTTTTTGTTCAACAATTTTTTCAACAATCCCAATATCATTACGAATAATTCGACCGTAACCCGTTGGATCTTCTGCTTGTGCTGTTAGAACAGTTGCAGCAGCACCTTTTTCTTTATGATATTCAAATAATTCACCAAATGTTTTGGCAGTAAGTAACGGTGTATCACCATTAGCAATAATGGTCATACCCTCTTTATCTTTTAAGATTTTTTCTGCTTGAAGGACAGCATGACCAGTTCCCAATTGTTCTGCTTGAAGAACATATTCTGAGCGATTGCCTAACGTTTCTTCAACCTGCTCAGCACCATGTCCCACAATAGTAACAACTTCATCCATATTATTTGCTTCAATTTCCGATAAAACGTGGTCAACCATTGGACGCCCAGCAATCGGATGTAACACTTTATATAGTTTAGATTTCATTCTTGTACCTTTACCGGCAGCAAGAATAATGGCATATTTAGCAACTGTCATTAGATAGTCTCCTCCAATTATATTCTAATATTCTACCTTAATAATAGCTTAAACCCGTATGCGTTGCAAGATTTCGAATAAATATGCTTACTTTATTCGAAATTAAAAAACACTTGATTTTAAATTATTATTGGAATTTTCTAAAAAAAACTTAATGTTAAATTTAACATTAAGTTTTCATATAAATTATCTATTAACTTTTTATTTTTTAAATGTTTTTGTTAAATAATTTCCTTCACTAACATGAATGGTTTTGTCTGTATGATTAATTTCATCAACTTTTAACAATGAACTATAATCATCAACAATTCGGTCACCACTAAAGGCGCCCTCAGCGAAAACGGAAATACCGACTAAGTTTGCTTCAAACTCTTCGATTAAACTCTTCATTCCGTTAACTGTGCCGCCACCCTTCATGAAATCATCTACGATTAATACGTTAGCACCACGTTTTAAACTACGCTTTGATAATTCCATTTTTTCAATACGTTCACTCGAGCCAGATACATAGTTAACACTAACGGTTGAACCCTCGGTAATTTTTGAATCGCGACGCACAATAACAAATGGCACATTCAAAAATGTTGAGACACTTTGTGCGATGGGTACACCTTTAGTTGCAACTGTCATAACGGCATCAATTTTTTGGTCTAAGTACTCTGTTGCAATCAAGCGTCCTACTTGACGTAAAACGTCAGGACGGCCAAGTAAATCAGATAGATAGACATAGCCACCAGGTAATAACCGATCTTTTTCTGATAACTCCTCAGTCATTGATTCAATAAATTCACGTGCTTCTGCTTCATCAATAGATGGAATAAAACGTGCACCGCCAGCTGCGCCAGGAATTGTTTCTAGCGTTCCCGTGCCTCGCTCTCTAACTGTACGTTTTACAATCGCAAGATCTTCACTGATTGATGATTTAGCTGATTCATAGCGTTTTGAGAAATACGTCAAAGAAACCAACGTATGTGGTCTTTCTAGCAAATAACGAGTCATATCAATTAATCGATCGCTTCTTCTTGTTTTCATATATATATCAGGCCTTTCTTTTAAACATATCTAGTATTCAAAGTGTGATTTTCATTATAACCCGTTTTACCGAATAATAACAGTAAAATGCCAAAATATAATTATTAACGTTCGGTTTTTAATGATTTTCTAATAAAAAAACAAGCTATTTTTAAAAGTAGCTTGTTGATTGTTAATATTCGGTTTTATTTTTGTTTATTAATTTGAAGTCTAACGGATATAACTTTAATAATACTGCATATAATGAAAATCGTAATGAATAATAGCGTAATCGTTGCGCCAGGCGGTGTATTAAATTGGTAAGATGACATTAATCCGCCAACCATCCCTATTACACCAACTATCACACCAATTATAATAACCAGATTAAAGCTACGACCCAATCGCATTGCAATTGCTGCAGGTAAAATCATAATTGCAGAAACGAGTAGTGCCCCGGCAATTGGCATCATTATAGCAATCGTCACACCTGTAACTGCGTTAAAACTAATTGACATCAATCTAACCGGTAACCCTTCAGCAAAAGCCGTCTCTTCGTCAAAAGTTAAAACATACATTGGCTTTTTGAATAGTAGGAAGAGAACGACAATTAATACAGTTAAAATTGCTAAAATGATAACCTGCGCTGAACTAATCGTCACAATTGAACCAAATAAATATTGCTGTACACTCATTGAACTGGCACCTTGATTTAAACTCATTAAAACTAAGGCAATTGATAGTCCGGCAGACATCATAATGGCAATTGAAACTTCTGAATACGTACGGTATAAATTGCTTAAAAATTCAATTAAAACTGAGGCAATTAAAACCACAATCAGTGTGGTAATTGTTGGATTAATATTAACAAACAATCCTAACGCGACCCCTGCTAACGAAACGTGTGACAATGTATCTGCCAAAAGCGATTGCCTTCTTAAAACTAAGAATAATCCCAATAACGGCGTAATTACTGCCATTAAAAGTGAAGCAATTAAAGCTCGTTGCATGAATCCATCGAGAAACATCTCCATTGTGAGTCCTCCTTTCTAACTAATTTAATGTGACGATCAATATATTCTGAAACATCTTCATGATCATGCGTTATCATCAAGATACCTTTATGATGCGTATGGGCTTCATGTTGTAATAATTCGTAGAAATCGTGACGCGATTGTTCATCCATCCCTGTTGTTGGTTCATCTAAAATAAATAAATCAGGATCTGCTGCAAAAATACGGGCTAAACAAACACGTTGTTTTTGACCACCAGATAATTCACCAATTTTATGATTCTTAAAGTTCCACATATTAACTGTTTCAAGTGCTTTTTTTATATGTTCATGATCATTTTTATTCAGACGTCTTAACCAACGATTTTGTTGGTAACGGCCTGATGCTACTAGTTCATATACTGTTGACGGAAACCCCGCATTAAATGATGAAATCTCTTGTGGGATATATCCGACACGTAATTTTTTATTATCTAAATTAGTTTTAGAAATTTCAGCAGTTCCTTTAGCCGGATGTAATAGGCCAAGTACATTTCTAATTAAAGTTGATTTTGCAGCACCATTTTCACCAGTTAAAATGACAAATTCACCCGAATCAATGTGGAAATTAATATCTTGTAAAACAGGTTCTTCATCGTAATAAAAGGTAAGATCTTTGACTTCAATATATTTCATCTATTCTCCTTATTTAACAACCGTTTTTAACGATTTTAAATTATCTTGCATAACTGAAAGGTATGTTTCTCCATTTTCGATTTGAACTTTTGATAGTCCTTCAATTGGATTCAATCCTTTAACCTTAATATTTGTTTCTTTAGCTAGCATATTCGCAATTTTACTAGAATCATTAGATTCAGTAAAAATGGTATCTACATGATACTTTTTAATATACGTTTGTAGCTCTGCCAAACGTCTTGGACTAGGTTCTTCATCCGAAGAAATACCCGCAACCGCAACTTGCGTTAGTCCATATTGTTTTGCCAAGTAAGCAAATGCAGCATGTTGCGTAACAAATGTTTTATTCTTAGCATTTTTAAATGTCGTTTTATATTCTTGATTTAATTCCGTTAATTTTTTCAAATAAGCATTTGTTCGTTTTACATAATACTTTTCATTTTTAGGATCTTGCTGAATTAATTCATTTGAAATGTTTTTAACCATTTTTTTTGCGTTTTCAGGATTTAACCAAATATGAGGGTCATAATTATTAGTCGATGAAAATGAACTTTCCTCTTCTTTATTAGCTAATTCAGCCTCTTCACTTTTCAATTCTTCGTTCTCATCAATCATTTTAATTGAATGACTAGAATTTAAAATCTGCGTTTGTTTTTCATCAATACTTGATTTCAAACTTTTAACCCACGTTTCCATATTATTACTACTATAGATAAAGATATCTGACCTCGCAATTTTACTAATATCCTTTGCACTAGGTTCGTAATCATGCGGTTCTGTCCCGGCAGGCATCAACATTGTTATATCTGCGTTATCGCCTGCAACTGCCTTAGTAAATTCATACACTGGGTAAAATGTCGTGATAACCTGTAATTTATTAGACTCTTTCTTAGTTGCCCCTTGCCCACACCCGGTCAATACAACAACTAACATCGTGAGTACTATGCTTACTAAAATTAATTTTTTTTGCATGGTTTCTCCCTCATTTTTTCAAATCGTAATCTAAATAGTAATCAATACCATTACCGACAAATATTAGAATATCATTTTAGGTACAGCTACGTCAACTTTTTTAAGTGTCACTACGGTGTTAAGCTGTCATTCGTATAAGTTCATCTTGTTATAATAACTGTATTTAAAGTCGACCTGTCAGCAAGTGAACCGTTTCCAATTTAAAAGTGAACTATATCATTAGAATTAAATATAATTTACTATTAATATCTTGCGCGCAAAAAGACGCAACATCATAACTAACCATTAGTTACGATGTTGCGTCTCATTATTTTATCTGGTAACTCTTATTTTACTCTAGAATATCTTGATATAATTCTAATCCTAGCCTATTCATTCCCGGAATCTGCTTATCTTCAGTTCCCGATTCTGACATCGCCACAACTATAAATGCCTTTTTATCTTTTTCTATAATGGCAGCATCATTTTGAATACCATATTCGTTGTATTCGCCTGTCTTATTATAGACTGTAACACCAGTTGGTAAGGACGATGGTAATTTAGTTAGATTTTTATTTTCTTTTAGTAAATCTAGCATTGCCTGATCCGATTGGTTAGACACTAATTTATGATTATACATTTTTTTAAGAATTTTACCCATATCTGTTACTGACGTTTTATTATCGATTCCTGAATTAAGGGCATCTGTATCCATCATTTTTCTTTTAATTGTTGTATTAATTGCGCCTAATTTTTTAATTTCTGTATTAATTGAAGCAAATCCACCAAGTTTATCAATCACAATATTTGCAGCAGTATTATCACTGTCATCAATCATTTTTTCTAATAATTCTTTATATGACAATCTAGTACCTGCGCTCATATTCTGGATTTCTCCCGTTCCACCGACCTTATCCGATTCTGATAAAACATAGCTATCCTTTAGGTTGATGGTCCCTTCTTTTTCCATAGAATAAGCTGTAATTAAAATAAATAATTTAATCATGCTGGCTGATCCTTGCGCATGATTATTTTCAACTACCGGTGCACTACCATCTGTTAACGAAACGTAGACCGAATTTTTTCCATCAACGTCATCCATATATGTTGCAATATCATTCTTAATTTTAACTTTATTTAGTACTAAACTATTTTCTGAAGATTGCGTTTTTTCCGATGTTTTCTTTTCTTTTGAGCTAGATACTGCAGTAGTTGTTTCCTTCGTCGGTACACTATCTTTGTGCGTTAACTTTCCAGCTATAAGATAACCGCCACCCGCTATAATAACAAGTAAAATAATTCCTAAAACTATTTTCATCGGGTTGTTATTTTTAGCTCGTTTTTCTGTTATTTCATTGTTTACTATTGGCGCTGCTACTTTATTAGTATCTTGCGCTTTCGGATTAAATTTAAAGCCACAATTATTGCAAAATTGATCCTCAACCTTATTTGCTATGTTGCATTGCGGACATGTTTTCATAGGAGCAACATTTTTATTTTCTAACGGTTGCCCACAATTATCACAGTATAATGCATCATTTTCATTCTGAGACCCACATTTCGAACAAATTTTCATATCTTCACCTCGTAATTTTTAGGACTTTAACTTATCCTTCATTACATCCCTATTTTTTCTATATATGTACTCAATATCTGTTACTCATAAACTAACTATCAACACTTATGTTTCCTCCATACCTTTCCCCAAATATGGCTTTTATTCTCCCAAAGACAATCCCCCATTTTCTTGCAAATTAGATTAATCTAACACGCTACATTAAATCATGTCTTAGTTATAAAGTTAACCTATATTAGGTAGTATGTAAATAGAAGGATGCGTTCTTAACTAGTCGCTTAATTAGTCATTATCTCCAATTTTTTAATAAAAAAAAGTGCTATCACAAAGTGACAACACTCTCTTCCAACAATAGCTGTACTAAATCCACTAATCTTTAATTTCTGCACCCAGAGAATCCTTAAAATGTGACAGTGCCCATACATGTCCAGCTTGATTAAAACTAGCTGTCGCCTTTTCATGAATGACAATCTTATAGCCCAAATTATATGCGTCAATTGCGGTATGCAAAACACAAATATCTGTGCAAACACCAATTAAATGCACTGTTTCAATTGACCGAGCTCGTAATCTTAAATCTAAATCCGTTCCCGCAAAAGCACTATATCTCGTTTTATCCATCATATAAACATTTGATTTATCTTTATGCGCCTGATACCAAGGCTCCAACTCACCATAGAATTTACGACCGTTTGTACCTGCAATATTATGTGGTGGAAATAAATTAGTTTCTGGATGAAATGGGTCATTTTCATAATGAATATCAGTTGCTAAAACAACATAATCACCTTTTTGTTCAAACTCATTCATTAATTCTATCACTCGAGCTTCAATCTCTTGAGCAGGTTTTCCCGCCGTTAAGTGTCCATCTGTCGCTACAAAATCATTTGTATAGTCAATTTCAATTAAGGCTTCCACAAGTTGTCCCTCATTTTCAGTTGTATTTAATGCCTTCAACATAACAAATTATGCTAATTATCGCAATAAAATCAACTTAACGGTCTCACTAGGTAGACCTCTTCACAGAAACCTTTTAAACTATTGTAGACGTGCTGTGCTCGACTTTTTTTACGACATATCGCAAATACAGTTGGGCCTGATCCACTCATTTCTGCTGCATCTGCCCCAAATTTTATCATTTTTTCTTTTAAACGTGTAATTTCGGGATGACGTTCAGCTGTAATCGGTTCAAGCGCATTACCTAGATTATCAATTATGGCATCCATATCGTCGTCCTCAATTGCATTCACAACGGCGTTTACATTTGGATGAGTGAGTCGCGTATAATCAATTTGTCTAATAATAGTTGGTGTTGAAACACTAATCTTAGGTTTTGCAACCACTAACCAAACAGGGGGTAAGTCTTTTAAAATAGCAATCTTCTCACCACGACCCGTTACATGAGCCGTTCTACTATAAACGCAGTAAGGCACATCAGAATCAATTTTTAAACCAATTTTTGCCAACTCTGCTAAAGATAAATTGAGTTTCCATAATTGATTCAAAGCACGTAAAACGGCTGCTGCATCTGATGAACCGCCACCTAGCCCAGCAGCAACTGGGATTTGCTTCTTGATATGTATTTGGGCACCTTTTTTAATCTGAAATTTATCCTGTAAAATTTTTGCTGCTTTATAGGCTAAATTTCGGTGATCACACGGTAAAAAACCACTATCAGTTTCCACTGTAATGTCCGTTCGATCGTCTAGCGATTTGATATGTAAGTAGTCTGCTAAATCAACTGATGTCATCACCATTCGCCATTCTTGTTCACCATCTTGATGGTTAAATGGGGTGTCTAAACTCAAGTTGATTTTAGCTGGGGCTTTTTCACGAATCTCCATGTTCTCACCTAATCCTATAAGTCCTTAATTAACTCTAATTATACTAATTATTTCTAAAAATAAAAGCCTAAGTTAAGATGTTCTAAAAACATCCCTACCTAGGCTTTTATACTTATTTTTAATCTTCAAAATCAATTTCAATATTTTTTGTTAATACGTCTGTGTAGCTATATGAAACGCGCTCGAATGAATTCTCATCTTGGTTTAAATCGACTACAAAAATAGCTGGGAATGTTTCGCGTAAAATCCCTTTACGTTCTGTAGTTTTCTTTCTACCGGCTTGAGCAACTACCGTTAAATTTTTTCCGACTTGGGCATCTAGCGTACCTTTGATGCTGGCTAAAGTTTCTGGCATGATGGGCTTCACCTTCTTATGTGAAACATCATACCATAGTTTCACAAGATTTGCAATTATACCACATCGAACATCAGTAGTTCAATAAGAAGTTAATTAAATTTCTCTTCTACTTTGATAAGATTGTTAGATAAAACAATAAATTCATGAATACTTAGTTTTTCAGCACGAATTTGAGCAGAAATTTCTGATGCATCCAATGCTGCTTGTAACGCTTCACGAATTTCTGGTGTTTTACCATAAATTGATTGTAAATTATTCCATAAACTTTTACGTCGATGTTGGAAACTTCCTTTAACTAATTTAAAGAAGACCTTTTCACTAATTGGGCGTTCAACGTCGCCTTCTTTTTGATTCAAAACAATAATAGCTGAATCAACATTAGGTTGTGGAATAAAGACGGTTCTTGGAACAACGAATGCGACTTCAGCATCCATTTCATATTGAACGGCTACCGTTAGTGATCCATATGTACGACTACCTGGATCAGCTGCAATTCGTTCTGCCACTTCTTTTTGCATCATAACAACGATTTTATCTAATTTAACCGCCGTTTCTAGTAAATGCATGATAATGGGCGTTGTAATGTAATAAGGTAAATTAGCGACTAATTTTAATGGATGCTGTCCATCAAAATGTTCTTCTACTAACGCTGGTAAATTAGCTTTTAAAATATCTTGTTCCACGATATCAACATTATCATATGGACTTAGTGTTTCGCCAAGTACAGGAATCAAATTTTGGTCAATTTCAATTGCTAAAACATGATGTGCACGTCTTGCTAATTGTTCAGTCAATGACCCAATACCAGGTCCGATTTCGATAACGTCATCTTCAGCCGTAATATCTCCGGCGTCCACAATATTCATTAGTACGTTTTTATCTGTTAAAAAATTTTGGCCTAAACTCTTTTTAAAAGTTAAACCATAAGTTTCCATAATTGCTTTAGTTCTAATAGGTGAAGCAATGTCTGGCACATCATTGTTAGCCATGTTTTTCCTCCGTTATTGTCTCGTTAATTTCTTGCAATGCGTCGACGAACTCTTCTGGTGAAATTTGAAATAGTTTCAATCGATTGTATAATTGTTTTCCATTTGTGTAACCAATTTTGAGATACTCACCTAATTTTTCACGCTTAGCTTTGGCATCCGGTCCGGCAATCAATCCTGCCGTTTGTAAATCCTCTAAGCTGATCAATGTTTCGCCATCAGGCATTTCTGTATACAAATGATCTAGCGCTTCACGAATCGCTTCAACTGAAGCATGTTCAACGCCTAAACTCCCTTTATGATCTGGGACAGCTTCACTTTTTTTCAGAAAAGCATGCTGTACATTTGGAACGCGTGCTGAAATAGTTTTACGAATTTTTTCACCAGAAAAATCAGGGTCCGTAAATACAATTACGCCTCGAGTTTCTTGCAACAGTTCAATTTGATCTAACGTTTCGTCACTAATAGCTGAGCCACGTGTTTCAATCGTATCTGCATTAACAGCTAAATGGATACGTTTTGTGTCATCGCGACCTTCAACTACGATTACTTCTCTAATTTTCTGCATATTACCCTATCCTAAATAAGTTTTCGGCATTTTTAAATGTTGCCGCTGCCATATCAATACTTGAACTCTCTCGAATTTTTGCGACAGCTTCCAAGACGTATCTTGTGTATCCTGGTTCATTGCGCTGACCTCTATAAGGTTCTGGCGTTAAATATGGTGCATCTGTTTCAATTAAAATTCGGTTGCTTGGTGTCACTTTAACGGCTTCATGAACTTCTTTAGCACTATTATAAGTCACAATACCACTATAGGATAAATGCATCCCTAAGTCTAAGAATTTCTCTGCCCATTTTGCATCACCATTAAAGCTATGCATAATGCCACCAATATCACGAATATCAGCTTCTTTCAGGATTGTATAAACATCCTCAAAGGCATCTCGATTATGAATAGAAATTGGTAATTTTAACGCCTTCGCAATCTCAACCTGACGTTTGAAAACTTTTTTCTGCGTTTCAATTGGAGACGTATCCCAATGGTAATCTAGGCCCATTTCACCCATTGCGACAACTTTTGGCGACTGTAATTGTTCTATCAAAACTTCTTCAGTCTCCGGTGTGTAGGTTTTTGCCTCTTCTGGATGCCAACCAATTATAGAATATAAATTAGGATAGCTTTTTGATAGTTCTAGTGATTTCAAAATGCTTGGTTGATCAAATCCAACAATTGCCATTTTAGTCACGTCAAATGCTTTTGCACGCTCAATAACTTCAGGAATTTCCGTTGTAAATTCATCAGAATTAATATGTGTATGTGTGTCAAATATTTCCAAGGGATACCTCTCCTTTCTAGCAGTAAAATGAAGAAGGACTAGAGCAAAACCAAGTTTTGTTTCCAGTCCTTACTTTATTTAGCCTACAATTGCGCCATTTTTAATATCTTCATCAACGGTAATTAATTTCAATTTACCATCGTATTCTACAGATAGAATCATTCCTTGGCTAATTTCGCCTTTCATCTTACGCGGTTTTAAGTTCGCAACAATCACAACTTTTTTTCCTAATAAGACATCTGTTTCAGGATAAAACTCTGCTACACCAGACAAGATTTGACGATGATCAGGATCACCAGCATCTAATCTAAATTTCAATAGTTTATCAGCATTTTGTACTTTTTCAACTTGAATAATTTCAGCAACTTTTAATTCATTTGGCTCAAATTGATCAAATGTCGTTTGAGGTAATGTTAAGTTTAGAGCCACATTTTCTGGATTCCAATCTAAAGAATCCTCTGTATCATTAACTGCCATTGCTTTACGCCCTTTCTTCTTATCTGAAACTGTCATTTGATCTTTAATATAGGCAATCTCTTCTTCAACATCTAAGCGTGGGAAAATAGGCGTTCCTTTTTCAACAACGACGCTGTCCATTGGGAAATCAGAGTAGTTTAATTCTTCAATAGCCATATCTGCCGTGTCTAAACCTAATTGTTCAAAAATTTCTTTAGGTGCATGCGTCATAATAGGTTGGATTAAGACAGCAATCACACGTAAACTAGCTGCTAAATGTACCATAACACTATCAAGTTCAGCTTTACGTGCTTCATCTTTAGCTAAAACCCATGGTTGTGTTTCATCAATATATTTATTTGTTCTAGCAACTAATTTCCAGATAGCATTTAATCCATCTGAGAATTCCATTTTATCCATTAATTCAGTATATTCCGTAATTGTATCTTCAGCTGTTTGACCTAAGTCTCCATCAAATTCAGTTACGTTACCCTTTAATGCTGGAATTTTACCACCATCGTATTTGTTAATCATCGCAACAGTTCTATTTAATAAGTTCCCTAAATCATTAGCTAAATCAAAATTAACACGTGAAACAAAGTCTTCTGGTGTGAAGACACCATCATTACCAAATGGTACAGCGCGCATTAAGTAGTAACGGAGTGCATCCAATCCATAGCGTTCTACTAACATTTCTGGATAGATAACGTTACCTTTTGATTTAGACATTTTACCGTCTTTCATTAACAACCAACCATGACCAAAAATTTGTTTTGGTAAAGGTAAATCGAGCGCCATCAAAATAATTGGCCAGTAAATCGTATGGAAACGCACGATTTCTTTACCAACCATTTGAACATCTGCAGGCCAATATTTATCAAATAGTTCAGTATCATCTGAACCATAACCCAAGGCTGTAATATAATTTGCTAAAGCGTCAATCCAAACATAAACAACATGTTTAGGGTTACTTTTAACTTTTACGCCCCAGTTAAATGTCGTTCTAGATACAGCAAGATCTTCCAAACCAGGTTTAATGAAATTATTTATCATTTCATTTTTACGTGATTCTGGTTGAATAAAATCAGGATGATCTTCATAATATTTTAGTAAACGATCTGCATATTTACTCATTTTAAAGAAATATGATTCTTCTTTAACTAATGAAACTTCGTGACCACTTGGCGCTTTACCACCAACCATTTTACCGTCATCATCACGGAAAACTTCAGCCAACTGTGATTCTGTAAAGAATTCTTCATCAGAAACAGAGTACCAGCCTTCGTATTCTCCTAAATAAATATCGCCTTGTTTAAGTAATTTATCGAAGATATATTGCACAGCTTTTTCATGTTGATCATCTGTTGTTCGAATAAATTTATCATTTGTAATTTCAAGGGTTTTCCATAATTCTTTAATATCACTAGCCATACCGTCGACATAAGCTTGTGGTGTTGTCCCTAATTCTTCAGCTTTTTGTTCGATTTTCAAACCATGTTCATCTGTTCCCGTTAAGAAGAAAACATCATATCCTTTTTGGCGTTTGTAACGTGCTAAGACGTCACACGCAATTGTTGTGTATGAATTTCCAATATGTAATTTACCAGATGGATAATAAATTGGTGTTGTTAAATAAAATGTGGGTTTTTCTGTCATTTTTTAAGACCCTTTCCGTATCGTATTTCATGTGTTTTTTAACATTCGTTCTGTATAAACTCCTTAACAGTATATCATAGTTTTCAGCCGATTTTAAGCAATAAAAAGAGACAGTCCGTGAGTTTAACATAGACTATCTCTTTTAAAATTAGCGTGCATATTTTTGAAATTGACGAATAATCATAATTTCTTTTTCAGATAGCTGTCCATCTAAAATGGTAATTAAAATCCGCCCAACCCGTCTTGGATCTTGTTTCAGTGCCGTGATACTAAACGTTATCGCCGCAACCATCAACGTTAGTAGTAACCCTTCACCTTTTGTGAAAACTGTTCCAAATAACGTTATTGGATTTCCACCAAAAAAACTAGAAAAACCAAAGTAAAACAGAATGAAGTCAAAAAACCGCTGAAAATAAGTTAGCCATTGTAATCTAGTCTTTAGATTATTTAATCGAGTAAAAATTTCACTGTGTTCAATCATTTTACAACAGTCCTTCACTATAATTTAATTTTAAAATCAACTAATTGTGAACCATTAAAATTTGTCAAATATCGATGAAATTCATCCTTTAAAATATAGGGTAACACAGGAACTAAATCAGGTGTTAGTCCGACGTTTTGCTTATTCAAAGCCCATTCAACTGGAAAGTCTGCTAAAATACCTTCTCGTGTTCTTTGTGGATATTGTTTTCCAAATGGTTGTTGTAAAGAGATATGAAATAACGCTATTGTAGCTTGATATTCGTCGTCCACTGACCATTCAAGATAACCCGTTGGTCTACATTGAGAATCGGTAATTTTGATTCCTGTTTCCTCATATAATTCACGAAGCATCCCTGCAAGTTCAGATTCTTGTGGTTCACGTTTACCACCAATTCCATTCCAAAGACCAACATATGGTTTTTTCAAACGATTTAATAATAAAATGTTGTTTCCAGCTGTGATAACAGCTAGATTATATTTTGCTAAATCAATCATTATTCAGCAGTTCTAACTATAAAGCGCATCTTAATTGTTTGCATTAATTCTAACACTGTCATATCGTACGTACGTAAAATAACCTCTTTTGAATCCGCATTTCTAGGTACTGTAATAACAAATGCATTTTGTTGATCATTCTTTTGAATACCAACATAAGCTGACGCAAAATTAACATTACTTTTAAATTCAGAATGCATAATATCAAACAATTGACGTACTTCTAATTTTAATTGACGTTCACTGAAAACTGGTGTTAACGTTGCAAACGTATTTAAGTACATTTTTGGTAATTTCCACGCTTCAAGTTGTGCATCGAAGGCTTTAAATAAGGCAACCGTTGCTCGGCGAGCTTCAAAAGGTGCACGTAAGTCATTAGATGTTAAGATTTCCAATAATTTAAGTGCAGCATCTGTTGCGATAGGGTAAAATTCTAAGAATTTTTCAGTAATTTGTTCCATATCTTCATTTTGAAAGAACACCAAAGCATCTAAAAGTGTGATTAATCGGTACATTCCCCATTCATCTGGGCCGCTACCTTCTTTAGGTTCAGCAGTCACTGTTGCCAAGATTCCTTGATAGAATAATTCTCTAATATTATCATCAATAAACCCATTTTCTTCTTGTAATCTAAAAATAGTCCCATGTAAAACCGTATCATAAAGTTGAACAGCCGTCGCATTGATTTTATCGTCGATATTAAAATCATCCGTTGTCATTTTTAACATTAATTCAGGTGCCTGATTAAGTTGCAAGAAAAAATGGAATAGTTCATGCGAAATCAAGTAATCAGGTGCTGTAATATCAGTCACATTAATAATGAAATTTCCATCTTCTAACCGAGATTCTACTTGTTGATGCTTAATAAACCCAACTTTTTCGCCACCATATTGAATTTTAATTTCTCCATCAAATTGTTCTTTAATTGTAGTAATTAAATTTTGTGTATTTTGGTGTAATGTAATCTCAACCATTTAATTATCCCCTTTTTTTCTTAATTCATTTAGTTTTTTTGTTGCAACCTCTGTATCTGGTCGATTCTCATTTTTTAATAACTCAGTTAATTGTGCCACTTCTTCGTCTACAGCGCCAACTTTAACTGCCAGTGATTTTAGTTGAAGACCCATATGTCCCTTTTGAATACCCTCAGAAACAAGTGCTTTAAGTGCCGCTAAATTTTGAGCTAACCCAACACTTGCAACCAAACTAGCAAGCTCTTTTGCTGATCGAATACCCATCATTTTTTTATTAATTTGAACCATTGGGACAATATCAATCGAACCCCCAACAACTCCTATGGGCATTGGTAATTTAATTATGCCAACTAAATTATCACTGACTATCGACCATTTCGTCAAGCCACGATACTGGCCATCTTGGCTAGCATAAGCATGAGCACCTGCTTCAACGGCACGCCAATCGTTTCCCGAAGCAATGAGAACCGCATCAATCCCATTCATAATACCTTTATTATGTGTGACGGCACGATATGGGTCAAGTTGAGCCACTCGACTTGCTGAGACAATTTTCTTAGCTATGTGTTCACCACTAATTTCTGCAGAATCTAACAACGTAAAAGGAATTGAGCAGCTTGATTCAACTAATGAATCTGTTGCGTAGTTGGATAGAATACTCATAAGGACGTCTTGTTTAAACTGTGTTTGCAGCGTTTCACCAACTGCCTCCATCATTGTATTTACACTATTAGCGCCCATTGCTTCTTGAACATCTACTGCTAAATCTACCGAAATTAGATCAGCTGCTAGTTTTCGAACTCTGACCCAACGTGCGCCACCGCCTCGTTTTACAAGTGAAGGACGAGCAGCATTCGCTATTTTAATTAAATTCAATTGTTGTTCATTAATTTGGTTGATAACGTTATCCGCATCATCAATATTTTCTAAAATAACTTGACCTATCATTAAGCGTGATTTAATTTTTGTTGTAAATCCACCCGCAGATGCAATTATTTTTGCCCCATTATTATTTGCCGCAATTACAGAAGGTTCTTCAGTTACCATTGGGACCGTCATCTTTTTTCCATCAACTAAATAATTAAACGCAATACCTTCTGGCAAGGTAAAATCTGCTATATAATTTTCAGTCATCTGATCCCCTAATTCATGATTAAGAGCATGCGTTTCTATTTCTAATTTTTCATCATCTGAAATAAGATTGTCATTTAATAAGGTTATTAATCTATCATGCCATTTTTTTTGATAAAATTTTATAAATTTTGTCATTACCTTAGTCCTTTTTGTTGTTTTTACTTTTAGTAAGAGAAATAATTGGTTTCTTAGCTTATTTTACGCTATTATAGATAGATAATATATTACTTTTAAAAAAAGGGGCGTACTAAAATGAAAAAAATATTAAGTCTTGCCAGTGTGTTATTGATTGCTCTTGCTTTAACCGCCTGCGGTAAATCGAAAGATACAGCATCCGATGTAACACAAACAAAGGGTACATTAACAATCGGATTAGAAGGTACTTACCGCCCTTATAGTTACCACGATAGTAACAATAAATTAACTGGTTTCGAAGTTGATCTTGGTAAACAATTAGCTAAAAAAATGGATTTAACGCCTAAATTTATCGAATCAAAATGGGATTCATTAGTTGCAGGATTAGATGCTAACAAATACGACGTTGTTTTAAACAACGTTGGTGTTACAAAAGAACGTCAAGATAAATACAACTTTACATCACCTTATATTTATTCAAAATCAATTTTAGTCGTCAAAAATAATAACTCTTCTATTAAAACGATTAAAGATATTAAGGGTAAAAAGATGGCACAAACGGTTACAAGTGAAAATGGAGCCGATGCTGAACGCCTTGGTGCTGATGTTGTCTCAACAGATGATTTTGCAAATACAATCAGTTTAATCCTAGATGGTCGGGCTGATGGTACCATTAACAGTAACGATGCTGTCTATTCATACTTAAAAGAAAAACCTGATACGAACATTAAAACAATTTCAACAGGTTCTGAAATTCCAGCATTAAAAGTTGCTGGCTTAATCCAACAGGACAACCCAAAATTACAAAAAGAATTAAACAAAGCACTTAAAGAATTACGTGCTGATGGCTCATTATCAAAACTATCAAAAAAATATTTTGGTAGCGACATCACAAATAAATAATTCCAAAAGGACTGGTGCAAAATCCATTTTGTCATCAGTCTTTTTTTATTAATAATAGATTAAGAGAGGTTCCGCGTTTATGAAACTTGTTATTGATTCACTCCCAACCATTTTAGAAGCTGGAATTCGCTACACTATCCCTTTGACGATAATTTCATTCGTTATCGGGATCATCATCGCAATTATCACCGCACTAGTTCGAATATCAGATATAAAAAAAGGCAGTACCTTCACCCAAATTTTAAAAGGGATTGGTAAAGCATTCTTTTCATTCTATGTTTGGATTTTCAGAGGAACGCCTTTGATTGTGCAATTATTTATCCTATTTTATGGACTACCTAGATTACCAGCACCTTATACAGTTGAATTCGGCGCATTCAGTGCCGCTGTTATTGTTTTTTCATTAAACGTTGGTGCTTATGCATCGGAAACAATTCGTGCAGCTATTCTATCAATTTCAAAAGGTCAGTGGGAAGCTGGTTACGCCATTGGTATGACACACACAACCGTGTTATTTCGCGTTATTTTACCACAAGCAGCACGGGTCTCACTTCCACCTTTATCAAATAGTTTCATTGGTTTAATAAAGGATACGTCATTAGCCTTCTCAATCACGATTGTCGAAATGTTTTCCGTTGGTCAACAAATTGCGGCAAGAACTTATGAACCTATGACCTTATACTGTGAAGTAGCGGTCGTTTATCTAGTCTTTTGCTCAATTTTAAACGTTGGTCAATATTATCTAGAAAAAAGAACATCGCGTTACATTAAAAATAACTAGGAGGTCTTAACTTTGATTAAATTTGAAAATGTTAATAAATACTTCGACCAACATAAAGTCTTAAAATCGTTGTCATTTGAATTACCAGAAAACGAAACAACCGTCATCGTTGGTCCTTCTGGTTCCGGTAAATCAACCTTATTACGCTCATTTAATTTATTAGAACAACCCGAAGAAGGTCTCTACTCATTAGATGATAAAAAGATCGACTTTACCCAACCAATCAGTGAAAAAACAATTTTGGAAGTTCGTCGTGAAACAGGTATGGTTTTCCAAGACTATAACTTATTTCCTCATTTAACTGTTTTGAAAAATGTTATGGAAGGACCCCTTCACGTTTTAAAGGAACAAAAATTAATTGTTGCACAACGCGCTGAAGAACTTTTAGAATTAGTCGGTCTTTCAGATCGTGCTAATTACTATCCAAGCCAGTTATCTGGTGGTCAACAACAACGTGTAGCTATTGCTAGAGCAATGGCAATGAATCCTAAATATTTATTATTTGATGAACCAACTTCTGCACTAGATCCTGAATTAGAAGCAGAGGTTTTAAGAGTTCTACTTAAGTTGGATATAGAAAAAAAATCAATGGTTATCGTTACTCATAATATGGCCTTTGCAAAAGCTGTTGCCAATAATATCATTTTTCTAGAAGATGGCAATATCTTATTTAATGGTTCACCAGACGAATTTTTCAATCACCCTACAGAACGCATTCAAAAATTTTTATCAGCAATGACATTCGAAGATATTTTACCAAAATAAAAAGACATCAATTTTTGATGTCTTTTTATTTACCTAATTTAGTTGTTAAATAACCTTCTCGGACACCACTTTCAGAAAAAATGACACCAACAGAATTTAAATATTGTCCCAGAACAACAACTGGTGCAATTCCACCTACAATAATATCCGCACGGTTAGAAGCTATACCACTGACTTGTGCACGCTTTTTAGTCGTCAAGCCTACCAAGTCCTCAAAAGTTAATGAAACTGCCTTACGTGACAATTGATAGCCATTAATTGCCTCCGTATTAATTAGCTTCTGTTTTTTGCGGTTTAAACGTCCAATAATTCGATTTGAGCCGCCAAGTAGTACGAGGGGCAACTCCATTGCTTCCTTCAACCACTCCAACTTTTGAAAAGCGGTCACCAAGTACTCCATTAACTGAAATAATTCTTTACTCGTAATCTGTTCATTTTTTAAATATTTTTCGGATAAAGTCACTGCACCAAATGGCAAACTCACAAGATGTACCACTTTTCGATTAACCACATGGATTAATTCACTGCTTGCGCCACCTGTATCCAAAATCAAGCAATCATGAATTGGTAAGGCTTCCATTACACCCATATAATCGTAATAAGCTTCATCATCCCCACTTAAAACTTCAATATCAGCACCAACTGCCTCTTTAATTCGACGTAAAAATTCTTTTTGATTTCGAGCCATTCGTACAGCTGCAGTGGCAATTCCATGTACAGCAACCGGTCCATAAATATCATATTGTTTTTTAAAACTAACTAAGGCTTCAATTGTCCTAGCCATCGCATGTTCCTGTAACACTCGGGATTTCCCCATCCCTTCAGATAATCGTGTTTCCGATTTTAAACGCTTAATTTCTTTAAATTGTCCATTATCAAGTTGTTCGTTAATTGATAATCGAACCGAATTTGAACCCAAATCCAATAAAACAAACTTTTCCATTATTACTCACCTCATACTAAATCAAAGAAACGTTTCACAACCGAACTAGTTAAAATAATTAATTCCAATCGCATCTCTAACTTCGTTCAATGTTTGGTTTGCAACAGCATTAGCTTTATCACTACCCGCTTTTAACATTGCATAAATGGCTTCAGGATCTTTAGCTAATTCAGCTCGTCGTTCACGAATTGGAGCTAACTCAGCTTCAAGTACTTCATTTAAATAACGTTTAATTTTAACATCGCCTAAGCCACCTGCTTGATACTGGGCCTTAAGTTCGGCAACTTTTTCAGTATCTTTATCAAAGATATCAAGATAAGTAAATACCATGTTACCCTCAACTTTACCTGGATCTTCAACATGAATATGATCTGGATCTGTATACATTGACATTACTTTCTTCTTCAATGTCTCCGCATCATCGGCAAGGAAAATCCCGTTTCCTAGTGACTTACTCATTTTTGCATTACCATCTAATCCAGGTAAACGTCCTTGCCCTTTTGGAGGGAAGACACCTTCTGGTTCAACAAGAATATCTTGTTGATAAATTGTATTAAAACTTCTAACGATTTCGCGTGTTTGTTCAATCATTGGTTCTTGATCATCGCCAACAGGTACAACTGTTGCTTTAAATGCTGTAATATCTGCAGCCTGGCTAACCGGATAAACAAAAAATCCGGCAGGAATACTGCGTTCAAAATTCTTTTGTTGAATTTCAGCTTTAACTGTAGGATTACGTTCCAAGCGAGAAACAGTTACCAAATTCAAGTAATAACTTGTTAGTTCCGTTAATGCAGGAATTTGAGATTGAACAAAAATAGTTGATTTGTTTGGATCAATACCAACCGCTAGATAATCTAACGCTACTTGAATTAAACTATTTTTAATTTTTTCCGGATCACGTGCGTTATCTGTCAAAGCTTGTTGATCAGCAATCATGATGAATATCTCATAATCACCAGAATTTTGCATTTCAACACGATTCTTTAATGAACCGATGTAGTGCCCGATATGTAGTTTCCCCGTAGGTCGATCCCCTGATAAGACTACTTTTTTTGTCATATTTACGCTCCCTTTCTATCTATAAAAAAAGTCCTATTGTTAGTAAATAACAATAGGACGACTGTCTCGTGGTACCACCTAAATTGCAGAATAAAATTCTGCCACTTACCGATAAGGAGGTTACCCAAAATTCTCATATATCCAATTCAGTCCGCCACCATACCTTCCAGCAAAATCAGTATGTCCCTGTTCTAGTTGGCGTTCCTACTTCGCAATAATCAATGAATTATCTATTAGTGTAAGTGTAGCGTGTTCAACAGAAAAAATCAAATAATATTAAATACTAGACGAATATTTCAAAAACCTTTAAACTAGGTCAATAGTACAAAGGGGGCATTAAGATGTCAGAAGAAGAAATCGAACAAAATAGAGTTGATTCAATTATTACTGAAATTAATCACCAATCTATTAAAACAGCCGAACTATGTGAAAAAGCACATAAAGAAACCTCATCAGTTGAAAAAAACTATGTAGATAATGCCAAAATCAATACTTTTGAAGTTGATGATAGAATTGAAACGAATGCCGAAGTGCAACAACAGAAACAATTGGTCGCCACGACTATCCAAACTGAAGAAATATTAGAAAAACAGGTTCATACTTTAAAACAATTAGGCGATTCACCTTATTTTGGACGTATCGACATCCAAGACGATGGCGATCCAGAACAGGAACAACTCTATATTGGTCTAGCCTCTCTAGTAGATGATCATCAAAATTTTCTAATACATGACTGGCGTGCACCTATTTCAAGTATTTATTATAACGGCGCATTGGGTCATATTTCTTATAAGACACCACAAGGAACTCAAATGACAGAATTATCCAAAAAACGTCAATTTCAAATTAAAGAAGGTAAAATCCTATCGATGTTTGATACCAATGAAACAATTGGCGATGAATTATTGCAACAAGTTTTAGGCGAACAAAGTGACACACAGATGAAAAATATTGTTTCTACAATTCAACAAGAACAAAACACAATTATTCGAGATACAACAAGTGACTTATTAGTTGTCCAGGGGGTTGCCGGAAGTGGGAAAACATCCGCTATTCTACAACGTATTGCATTTCTACTCTATCACTCAAGAACATCACTAAATGCGGATCAAATTATATTATTTTCTCCAAATCTACTTTTCAGTCACTATATTTCCGATGTACTACCTAGCCTGGGCGAAAAGAACATGAGACAAGTCACGTTAGCCGAATTCTTCTCTAATCGTTTTCAAGGATTAAAGGTTGAAACCTTATTTGAAAATTATGAGTCAAACAATAAACATGCTTCATCTGATTTAAGAGGTAATGCACTTTTAAAAAAAACAATTGAAAATTACTTAAATGCAGTAGATTCATCTGAATTAGCCTTCACAGATATCATTTATGAAGGTATCCCGTTCTTTAAAAAAGAAGAAATCGCTAATATATTTACACATCTACCACATAATATGTTGTCATCAGATAAATTTACCGCAACAAAAAATACACTAACAAAACGATTAAAAACTAGAATTGCCGAAATGGCAGAATCTGATTGGATGCGTGAAGAAATTGATTCGTTATCTGATTCTCAATATGAAACATATTTAAGTGATTATGAACGCGATGAATTTGATAGTATTGATAAAGAAATATCATATATTGGTACCATTATATTAAAAGATCGCTTTAATATTGTATATGATGCGATTTACAATAATTATTTTATTGATATTTATGAGCAATATGCTAAATTCCTTGAAATTACAATTTCAATAGAAGAAAAAAAATCATTCCAATCAAACTTAGAGCTTCATAAAATCACGTTATTAGATGCCACACCACTACTATTGCTACGAGACTTACTAACGGGTGATGGTCAAAATAGAAATATCGAACATCTTTTTATTGATGAAATTCAAGATTACTCTCCGCTGCAACTCTTATATTTAAAAAATTGTTTTCCTAACGCTAAATTAACACTTTTAGGAGATAGTGAGCAAGCTTTATTCTATGATTTAATCTTACCAGCTAAATTTTTAGAAAATTTAAATCATATTTTACAAGTTAAAAAAACTAATTTAATTATTTTAAATAAAAGTTACCGATCAACATTTGAAATTACTAATTTTGCAAAATCATTGCTACCAGACGGAAATAGCATTGAATCATTCACACGTCATGGCGAATTACCTAAAATATACTTTAGTAAAACCCGGGCTTCTGCACTAGCATCTTTAATAGCCCTAATTAAAAATGGTGATACTAATAACCAACCAGTAACTATCATCACTAAAAATTTGGCTGAATGTAAATTACTATATAGTGAACTCAGATCATTAGTAAAATTAACAATGGTTACAGATGGCGACAGAAAAATTCCAGAAGAAACAATAATATTACCTATTTATTTAGCTAAAGGCTTGGAATTTGATTCTGTTATTGCTTTTGATATTTCAAAAAAAAATTATATTTCAAAAAATGATCTTGGTACCCTTTATACTCTTTGTTCACGAGCAATGCATACCTTAACTATCTTTTCCATTGAGTCACTATCTCCGTTGCTTACGAATTCCATAAATAATTCTAGTGTTTTGATTGTTTAAATTTAGGTTGATTTATTTTTAATATTACTATAGACTTTTATAGTAATGCCGCTTTAGCTCAGTAGGTAGAGTATCACCATGGTAAGGTGGGGGTCACCGGTTCAAATCCGGTAAGCGGCTTTTTATTTTACAATCGCATAAAAAAAGGACATTAACAATTATGTTAATGTCCTTTTTTTATTTATTATTAGCATGGCAACGTCCTACCCTCGCAGGGGGCGACCCCCAACTACTCTTGGCGCTAAGAAGCTTAACTTCTGTGTTCG